>JAEEGM010000068.1 GCA_016280325.1 Eubacterium sp.
ATCGGTTCTGTCGGTGTCGGTGTCGGCTTTCTGCTCGGGCTGCTGTGCATGTATTTATACAGGAGAAGAAAAACGTTTGAGAGAGATTAGTATTGACGGAGCGAAAAAGATCGGTGAGGGTGCTCACGGCGAGGTGTTTAAAATCGCGGAAGATACGATCGTCAAGGTATACCGCCCGTTTGTTTCGCAGGAGAGCATACAAAAAGAAAAGGAGCTTGCCCGGTGGGCCCTGGTTAAAGGCCTGCCGACGGCAATCTCTTTTGATGTCGTCCGGGTGGGAGATAACTACGGTGTTGTATATGAAATGCTGGATGCCTGCTCGGCTTCCGAATATGTCAATCAGTCCCGTGAGAATCTGGAGGACTTTATCGAAAAATCCGTGGATCTGATGAACACGATCCACGCGATCGAGGTTCAGCCCGGTGAGCTTCCCGACATGAAGGAGCAGACAAGAGGATGGATCGAAGTGTGCAGAAAGTATCTTGATACGAAGCTATGTGACCGGTTGGATGGATTACTGGACGAGGTGCCGGACAGTCACACGCTGCTCCATGCGGATTATCATCTGAAAAACATTATGGTGGCCGGGGGTGAGCTGATGCTTATCGATATGGATACGCTTTGTATGGGGGATCCGATCTTTGAGATGGCAACGATCTATAACTCCTATCGTGAGTTCCCGTCCATCGCGCCCGAGGCGGCCGCATTTCTCGGGATCGATGTGGAGACGGCCGGATATATCTGGGACAGAACGTTGGAACTCTACACAAAAAATGTCGATAAAAATGAAGCCCCAAAAACGGAAAGACTGGCAGCCGTGTTTGGTTGTATCCGGATCCTGGACTATGCGCACAGACATGAAGATATACCCGACAGACAACTATGTATCGAGACGTGTTCACGTGATATTGCGGACATTTTTTTTGCGACGGAAAAGGAAGCATTTTCGGTTATTAAGTAAAGGGATTTGTATATAAGACAGGAGATGCTTATGCGGAAAAGAGAAGGAATTATACGGACAGGTAAGCGGGCTATCGCCGTCGGGCTGATGGTCTGCTTGGCATGTGCAAGTCCGTTGCGGGCCTTTTCTTCTCAAAGCGTTGGCGCCGATGGGGTGACCGGACTTCCGATGCGGGCACAGGCGGCTGAGAAAGAGGACATCTATGTGAGTGATGTTCGCCTGGCAGTTGACAAGAAGGCGGATGAGGCGAAAAAAAAGTTGGAGTTTGCCGGTTATGAGGTGATCGATCAGGATCTGAATGAAAAAGCCGGAAGCTTCTGGAATAAACTTGGGGATCAGGCAGTATACATGGGGATCCGACGGACCACGGATGAGAAGGACGCGATCCGTGATATGAAGACGATGAATATGTGCGGGAAGTATTCCTACACGGGACTTTCGGACTGGGTAAAAAACAATCGCGCCAAGGCAAAGGAACGGTGCGCACCCATCCTCATAACACGTGAGGAGTTTCGTCGGAATCTTGAGTCCGGTGATGTGATCGCGAAAAAATCGCTGGAAGTTATGAATAAACTCGTGGAGAATGATTCCGATATGGGAGTCGGAGATTATCTGATGTCCGGACAGTGCGATGAGGAAGGGATCGTCAAGTTTCTCGTCGAGGGAAATACGGATCTTGTTGCCCAGGTTATGAAGTGTCTGGTGATGGGATGCGAGAAGACGGAGAATACCTGGATCGAGCGTCTGAAAAAAATCACCAAGTCCTCTCTGACCAAGCAGTATACGAAAGACCTCTATGGTGTGGACAAGGTGACAGACAGCGAAAGGAAGGCAGAGGTTGAAAAGAGAATGGCCTCGGATCTCGATGAGACGGCCGAAAAGATACTGGACAATTGGGACAGCATCCGGGGAGAATTACTTGATCCCGATGCCGAGGTGTCCTATACGGAGAAAGAAAAAGAACTCCTTGATAAGGATGAGTTTTTCGGAGACTATGTGGAAGGTGTGGAACTTGCTTCCGAACTACGGGGCGAAGGATTGGGAATGGTTCTGAAAAGAATCCCCTATGGCAGCAAAACCATGTGGGACCTTTTTACACTGGATAAGTCATATTTCAGCAAGGATATCACGAGACTGTATCCGGTGGCAGCGGCCATGACAGAGGGGCAGAGAGAGATGTGTGAATACGCCAATCTCGCGGAACTTGTCAATCTGGCTGTGGCGAGGGAAGACTACAAAAAGACCGGTGAGGAAAACTTCAAAGAGTTTGATGAATACGCTAAAGGCATTCCGGAGTGTTCGATCTATCTGGGGGTGGACCGGGATATGTTCGGTGAAGGAGCGGCGATGACATCGCGTGCCACAAAGGAATATGAAAAAGGAGAATGGATATCGAATCAATGGCTGGCTTTTTCCATCAGCGCGATCATAACCGGGGGATTGTTTTACCTTACAGCCAAGACCTTTGGTGAGGCTTCCGAGCTTGCTGAAAGCCTGAAGGAAGCGTCTGATCGTTATTTGCGGCTGAAGAAAGAGATGTCGTATGAGCTGCTCCGCTCAGACTGGAAGGAACGACTGGTTGAAGGTGTCGGCTATGAGATTCGCGGTGATCAGGTGTACACGGTAGCGGATGACGCGTTGGCCGAAAAGAATGCGCTGGAGAAGTCAACGCGTGAGACGTACCGGTCTGCCAAAGTCTATATGGCCTTCGCAATCATCGGATTCATCGTCTCGGCAACTACCTATATCATTGCGGAATACACGTCACACAACAAAAAACAACTCGCCATACCGAATGTGATCGTAGATATGGATGTGGAAAGTGAAGCCAGTAAATATGTATGCTATCGGGTTGTCACATGGAATAAAAACAGAAAAGATGACACCGGTCGCGGGGAAAACGGAGATCTCAATGGAGATGCCGGCAGACAGTGGCTGGCACTGTATACAACGAAGGATCCGGCACTGGGAGACCCTATCCTGGCTGACAGTATCGTGTGTAAGAGCGGTAATAATAACGGAGAAAAAATGCCCGGTGATGACTACCGGCCATTGACCATGTTCGGGCGCGAGAGTATACAGAATCTCGTAGATTCCAATTATTCATTCAACGATGAAGTGAAGGGCATCTGGATGTGGTACCGGAAGGGAAAAAAAGAAGCGGTATTGGAAGACGATACGAAAGAGGATTCGGAGGAGGCGGAAGGATCTGCCGCGTCCGGCGCGGGAGCGGATATGACAGGCTCCAACATTGGTGGCGGAAAGATCACCATGCTGATCGCCGGTGGGTTCGTGGTAGTGATCGCGGGAATCGTATGTGTTTATTTTTACAGAAAAAGAAAAACAGCAGTAGTGTCCGGGGAGGACGAGCAATAAGTTAGGAGATCGCGTATGGGGAACAGACTCAGCCTGGTAATACTTAAGAGAACCATAGCCGTCGCACTGATGGTCTGTTTGGCTTGTGTGAATCCGCTTCAGACACTTTCTCCGTCCTGTGGCACGTTTGATCGAAGCGGTCTTCCGACGGTTGCACAGGCAGCCCAAAAGAAGGAAATCTATGTGAGCGAAGTACGCCTGGCAGCTGATAAGAAGGCTGACAACGCAAAAGAGTATCTGGAGTTTGCCGGCTACGAGGTGATCGATCAGGATCTGAATGAAGAAGCCGGAAGCATCTGGAACAAAGTGGGCGATCAGACGGTATATATGGGGATACGCCGGACGGCCGATGAGAAGAAGGCAATCCGCGACATGAAGACGATGAACATGCACGGGAAGTACAGCTTTGCCGCGCTCGAGAATACACTTAAGGAACACAAGCAGGATGCCAAGGTGTTGTATGATCAGATCAAGGTCGCCCTGGCGGAGTTTAAGACGAATTATAAAAAGGGAGACCCGGCAGCTGAGAACACCTATCAGAATCTTCAGAAGCTGAGAGAGGACGACAGCGGAAAACGCATGGGAGATCTTCTTTTGACCGATATTTCCGAAGAGGACCTGCTGAAGATCCTTCTGGAGAGTAACACCTACCTTCGTGCGTCGCTCATCAAGCAATTGTCGATCGGCATCGATGAAGCGAATGAGAGGGGAGACACCTGGGCTGACCGTGTGTCAAAGGTGACTTCGTATAACGCTGTGATCAAGCAATATTCAAGAGAAATCTACGGCAAGGATACGGTTCTCGGAGAGGACCTGATACATGTGAGAAACATCGCGGCGGATGAATTGGACGAAGCGGCGAGGGCCATCCTGGAGCGTTGGGATGATATCCGTGAGCTACTCTCCGGTGGAAGGGAGATCGAGGAC
Source organism: Eubacterium sp. (assembly GCA_016280325.1). GTDB lineage: Bacteria > Bacillota > Clostridia > Lachnospirales > Lachnospiraceae > Eubacterium_F. The sequence goes on from JAEEGM010000068.1 coordinate 4,265, forward strand.
ATACTTCTTGATTTTGAGGAGGAAGACCGTAC
>JAEEGM010000069.1 GCA_016280325.1 Eubacterium sp.
GGATTCATGAGCCTGAAGGATACACATGTAATTGTTCCGTTCCTCGGCCGTACCAATAAAAGAGGTGTCTACATCAACGCGTATGTCGAGATCGGTGTGATCGTAGCGATCGTGCTGGTTGTGCTGATGTTCCTGCTGCTTCGTTGGAGCAAGCTGGGAAGGAACTTCTACGCAGTCGGTGGAAACGCGAACTCGGCTCTCATGCTGGGTATCAACGTAAAGCGTACGAGATTTCTGTCGCACATTATCTGTTCCGTGTTGGCAGGTATCGGAGGCTTTGTGTATTTCATGCATGTCGGTTCCGGATCACCTTCGCACGCGATGGGTATGGAAATGGATGCCATCGCCTGCTCAATCATAGGTGGTACGATGCTGACCGGTGGTGTCGGAAATATCCTGGGTACACTTATAGGTGTGCTCTCGCTCGGTACCATCAAAAATATTGTCGCGTCTGCCGGACTCGGTGAGGCGTGGTGGACAGGTATCACGACGGCAGCAATGCTGTGTCTGTTCCTGATCATCCAGTCTGTCGTTATGGCATTCAAAGGACGCGCTCAAAAGAACTGATGCAGAAAGAAAAATGCCTATGGGACATGGTAAGAAAGCAGTTCGAAGTATAATTGGAATAATACTGGTTGTTGGTTTGATAACCTGTGGTTGCACTCCCGCTTCGCCCGTTCAGGGTGGGGCGGGAGATATTGGCGTTCAGAAGGATTTAATTCGAGTGGGCGTTTCTCAGCTCGGCGCGGAGTCGGATTGGCGGCGGGCAAACACGGCATCCTTGCAGGCAACATTCTCGACGGAGAACGGCTATCAGCTGTTTTTCGAGGATGCCCAGCAAAAACAGTCCAACCAGGCGATGGCGATACGCCGCTTTATCCAGCAGGGTGTCGACTACATCGTCGTGGCTCCGGCTACGGAGGTCGGTTGGGATAATGTGCTTGGCGAAGCAAAGTCGGCCGGGATTCCCGTGATTCTTATCGACCGTAGGATCAATGTCAAGGACGCGACATTGTATTCCTGTTGGATCGGTTCGGACTTCCGTTTGGAAGGAGATAAGGTAACTTCATGGCTTGAGCAGTACATGAAGCGGAACGATATCAAAGCCTCGGATATCCACATTTTTGATCTGCAGGGATCACTGGGGGCATCGGCACAGTTGGGGCGCACGGAGGGACTGACCAAGGCTGCCGTGCGAAACCACTGGGATATCGTGGATATGGCGGATGGTGACTTTACCGAAGCAAAAGGATATGAGGTAACTGCGAGGACGCTTCATAATCATCCGGAAACCAATGTGATTTACTCTGAAAATGACAATATGGCCCTGGGGGCTTTGAAAGCTATCCGCGAGAGCGGGAGGAAGCCGGGACTGAATCTGGCTGCCGGTGAAGTGATGGTACTTTCCTTCGACGGCGTCAGCAAGGACGCGATGCAGTATCTGATCAACGGAGAGATCGCCTGTATCGGAGAGTGTTATCCGATGTACGGGTCGAATGTCAGAGCTGCGATCGAGCTGTTGGAGGACGGTAAAACACCGGATAAGGAGTCCTATGTAAACGAAGGCCTGTACAGTGCGGATTCGACGATCACGCAGGTGACGGCGGGCGGCAAGGATTATCCGGTAACGATTATCACGCAGGATTGGTTAGATAATCGCGACCTGAATCCTTTGGCGGATAATGAGTAAATTTGTTTAAGAACTAATCTCAGGACTGTCAGGCAAGGTACTGTGCCTGACAGTCCGACAGTATACTAGAACGGAGACAAGAATGGACGAATCAATCTTACTATTTCTGCAGGACAATGTCCGATGCGACTTTCTGACACCGATCATGAAAGTGGTTACGGTGTTGGCAGGTTATGGCGGGGCATTTTTTATCGCGATGGGATTAATGGTAGGTATCATCAAAAAGACGCGGTGGGTCGGCATCACATTTCTTACATCGATGGCACTATCGGGCATTTTTACAAATCTTCTTCTCAAAAAAATTGTCAATCGTCCGAGACCATACACGATGATCACGGGACTTGAGCCTGTCGGGGATCGCCCGACAGACGCGTCGTTTCCGTCCGGACACACGGCTGTCGCGTTTTGTGTGGCGACGGTGATGGTCCTGACACTACCGTGGATCATAGAAAAAACCAAGGCGCATCTCATCGGTGCGCTGTTTGTCGTATTAGCCCTGGTGATCTCGTTCTCCAGACTTTATTTGGGAGTGCACTACCCAACGGATGTTTTTTGTGGTATAATGTTGGGGATCACTTACGGCGTGGTAGCAACCATGATCGTTAGGGCGATCAAAAAGCGTATAGAGAAGCCAAAGGAGGAAGACAGCGTATGAGCACGATAGAAGAGATTGCGAGAAACATGAAGGAGTCATCCGCGGAGATGGCGGCGTCCGATGTGGAGAAGAGAAATAGGGCGCTGGTCATGATCGGGGATTCGCTTCGTGAGCACGCGGAAGAGATTTTTAAGATGAACGATAGGGACATGGAGGCAGCGGCTTCGAATGGTGTGGCCGAGGCGGTTGTCAAGCGTCTGAAGTTCGATGGGCACAAGCTGGACGATGTGTGTGCCGGACTTGATATGCTGCGTAAACTCCCGGATCCGCTGGGACGTGTAACGATGAACCGGGATCTGGATGAGGGACTTAACCTGCAGCGGATCACCTGCCCAATCGGCGTCATCGGTGTGATTTTCGAGGCACGTCCGGACGCGTTGGTGCAGATTGCTTCGTTGTGTGTCAAGAGCGGAAACTGCGCGATCTTAAAGGGCGGCAAGGAGACTGTAAATACCAACCGGATCCTATTCCGTCTGATCCATGACAGTGTGGTCAAGGCCGGACTTCCGGAGGGATGTCTCAATCAGGCGGAGTCGCACGCGGAGATCGATGAGCTTTTGAAGTGCGATAAATATGTGGATCTGCTTATCCCGCGCGGGTCTAACGCTTTCGTCCGCTACATCATGGACAACACCAAGATCCCGGTGATGGGTCATGCTGACGGAATCTGCCACATCTATGTGGATGAGGACTGCGATCAGGAGATGGCAATCCGCGTGATCCTGGACGCCAAGACGCAGTACACCGCCGCTTGCAATGCGGTGGAGACATTGCTGGTTCATAAAAATATCGCGAAGGAATTTTTGCCGAAGCTCGCGAAGGCACTGACGGACGAGAACGTGAAGATGCGTGGAACTACGGATGTTGCCGGTGCGGTGGATGGAGATACGGTCGAGCTGATCACCGAGAATGATTTTGATACCGAATACCTGGCCCTGACGGTTGGCGTAAAGACCGTGGAGGATCTCGACGAGGCGATCCGCCACATCAATATCCACGGCTCTCATCATACCGACTCGATCATTACCAACGATGACGAGAAGGCTGCCCGTTTCATGCAGATGGTGGATTCGGCCGGTGTATATCACAACTGTTCGACACGTTTTTCAGACGGGTTCCGCTACGGCTTCGGTGCCGAGGTGGGAATCAGTACCGGCAAGATCCACGCGAGAGGCCCGGTCGGACTGGCAGGACTTACGACCTATAAGTACAAGCTTTACGGCCATGGTCAGATCGTGGGAGATTATGCGACCGGCAAGAAGAAGTTCCATCATGTAGAGAAACAGTAACGGAGAAGGTCTATGGCAGTGTTGGAGGAGATTGAACCACGGGAGGTCTTTCGTTATTTCGAGGAAATCACGCAGATCCCTCATGGTTCTTATCATACAGATGCGATCAGCGAGTATTTGGTGGGTTTTGCTGAAAAATACGGGCTTGCGTATCGCCGCGATGAGGCGAATAATGTCGTGATCCACGGCGAGGCGTCGCCGGGGTACGAGGAGCGTGAGACCGTGATCCTGCAGGGTCATATCGATATGGTCTGTGTAAAGGAACCGGGTGTCGCCATCGATATGGATACGAAGCCAATCCGCCTTATCTGTGACGGCGAGACGATCACGGCCGATGGGACATCTCTGGGCGGGGATGACGGGATCGCCGTTGCCATGGTGTTGGCGCTGCTCGCTTCGAAGGATATCGCACATCCGCCAATCGAGGCGGTGTTTACATCGGATGAAGAGGTCGGTATGCTCGGGGCAAAGGCTCTCGATATGGGACGACTGACCGGACGTCGGATGATCAACATCGATTCCGAGGACGAAGGGATCATCACCTGCGGCTGTGCCGGCGGAGCCACCGTGAAGGGATCGCTCCCTGTGAAGCGACTTCAGAAAAATGAGGGCACACCGTGTGAGATTCTCTTGGACGGCGTGAAGGGAGGCCACTCCGGAATCGAGATCGGGACCGGCGGTGCGAATGCGCATGTGCTCATGGGGCGATTTCTCGACGCGATCGAAGGGGACTGGCAGTTAATCTCGATCGATGGCGGAAGCAAGGATAATGCGATCCCGAACATGGCGGTGGCTGTCGTGTGCGGAGATAAGGATGCGTTTGTCCGTGCGGCGAAGTCGTGTGAGGACATTTTTAAGAAGGAATATCATAAGACGGATCCGGAGATACGGATCGAGGTGAAGACGGTTCCTGCGGCGGGACCGGCGATGACGGAGGAGACGAAGTGCCTTGTGGTCGACGCGCTGCGTGTGCTGCCAGGCGGTGTGCAGCGGATGAGTCCGGATGTGGAGGGACTCGTGCAGACGTCCCTCAACATGGGAATCCTATGTACGTCGGCGGATGCGGTTGAACTCGGGTTTTCCGTGCGTTCGGGTGTAGCGAGTGAGAAGGAAGAACTGATAGAGCGTGTGACGCGTGTGATCCGGCTGGTCGGTGGTCAGGTAAAGATCGAGGGGGTATATCCCGGATGGGAGTACCGCGAGGAGTCGCCGCTCAGGGATCGCATGGTGGAGGTTTTTGAGAGGATGTACGGGAAGAAGCCTGTGATCGATGTGATCCATGCCGGGCTTGAGTGCGGGTTCTTCGCGGAGAGGATACCGGGGCTCGACGCCGTGTCGATCGGGCCGGATCTCAGAGGGGTGCACACGCCGGAGGAAACGATGGATGTCGCCAGCGTCGCCAGGGTGTGGCAGTATCTGTGCGAGGTACTAAAAGAATTGTAACCGACGGACAGCATGCCACGACACCTCGCCTCGCTCTGAGCCGCCAGGGCGCCAACGCCGCTCGGCTTCGGTTCGTGCATGCTGTCCTGTGGGAACAATCTTGGCAGATAGCCCTTAGAGAGAAAACGGAGGTTGCGTATGAGCAAAGTCAGACTGATACAGCGGATGGCGATTATCATCGTCGTGCCGGCGCTTTTGGTTCTGTTTATCGTGTTCGGCTGGTGGATCGCGCTCTGCGTAGAGATCGGCGTGGTGCTCCTGCTGATCGTTGTGATCGCGTTTGGCATGGTAGATATGACGCTAAAGCGTAAGGCGTCGATCTGGAAAGACGATGTCAGCGATCTTGGCGAGTTCGGGAAGCTGAACGACCACGTCAAGGAGGCGGTTACATGGCTCGAGACGGGCGATCTCTGGGAGCAGACCGCCGAGGACGGGCTGAAACTCTACGGGCGTTTTCTGAAAAATGAGGGCTCACACACATACGCGATCTGTTGTCACGGATATAAGAATCAGAGAATGCAGGATATTTCCAATCAGGCTAAGCGTTTCTACGGTATGGGGCACAATGTCTTCGCCGGTCATGCCAGAGGGCATGGAAAGAGCGAGGGAAACTATATCGGGATGGCCTGCAAGGAGCGAAGGGATATCGTCGGATGGATCCGGAAGATCGTCGCGATGGATCCGGAGGCGAGGATATTTTTATACGGCGTTTCGATGGGAGGCGCGACGGTGATGACGACGAGTGGTGAAAAGCTGCCTCCGAATGTGAAGTGCGCGATCGAGGATTGCGGTTATCAGTCGGCCTGGGATGAGTTCTGTTTTCATCTGCGCTGGGTATTCGGGCTTCCGGCGGTACCGATCCTTAACGTGTGCCAGGTGATAGCGAGGGCACGCTACGGATTCGGGTTCAAGGAGCACTCGGCGATCCGTCAGGTTAAAAATACTAGGATTCCGCTTCTTTTTATCCATGGTGACCGGGATACGTTCGTTCCGTATCGAATGATGAAGCCGCTGTACGAGGCCTGTGGCGCGGAACACAAGAAGGCAGTCTCGATCGAGGGGGCTGAGCACGCGGAGGCTTACTGGGTCGGAGAGGAGGCCTACTGGCGCGAGGTCGGAGCGTGGCTTGATGCTTATCTGTGAGTGCGAGGTCGGAGCGTGGCTTGATGCGTATCTGTGAGCACAGGTCTGTGCATGGAGTGTCTGTGATCGAATCAAGTCTTTACAAATCCATGAAAATAGGGTATGATATTAGTTAATTCTCACAGATGTCAAGGCATTTGTGTGAAAATACGTTGCGGTTTCAGGCATGAACGGCAACAAAAATACCTCGTTGCATCCGGTAGGTGCATACGGGAGGAAGAGAGGAAATGTAACTATGGAAAAGGAAGAATTCTTAGGGCTGTATCGGCATTCGCTGGCACACATCCTGGCAAAGGCAGTGATTGAGATCTTCGGAAAGGACAAGGTGCAGTTCTCCATCGGACCGCAGATTGACGATGGTTGTTACTACGACTTCACACTTCCGAGACCGGTCACGCAGGATGATTATCCGGTGATCGAGAACAAGATGCGCGAGATCCTGAAGCGCAAGGAGACTTGGACTCGCAAGGAAGTCAGCAAGGACGAGGCTCGGGAGATTTTTAAGGATCAGAAGTTCAAGATGGAACTGATCGAGGAACTGCCGGAGGATGAGATCATCACGATCTACTACACCGGTGATGACTATGTCGATCTGTGTCGCGGACCTCACGTGGAGAATTCGCAGGAGCTTCTGAGTACTGCTTTCCAGGTAAAGAGTGCGTCCGGCGCGTATTGGCGCGGGGACGAGAATCGGGACAGCATGCAGAGAATCTATCTCTACGCGTTCCCGGATAAGCAGCAGTTGAAGGAGCATCTGGCCCTCGTGCGCGAAGCACAGGAGCGTGATCACAAGAAACTCGGACCGCAGCTGGGACTTTTTATGTTCCACGAGACAGCGCCGGGTATGCCGTATTGGCTGCCGAAGGGGTGGAAGCTGTATAACGCGCTTCTCGACTTCTGGCGTGACCTTCATGAGCGTCACGGATACCAGGAGATCGCGGCACCGATCCTGAATTCGCGTGAATTGTGGATCACATCGGGTCACTGGGCTCATTATCAGAATAATATGTTTATCTCGGAGATCGATGAAAATACGGTCTACGCGATCAAACCGATGAACTGTCCGAACGCGATCAATGTGTATCGCAACGAGGGACGTTCGTACAAGGATTTTCCACTTCGGTTTTCCGAGACATCGCCGATTCACCGTAAGGAGAAGTCCGGCGAGCTGAACGGTCTGTTCCGTGTACAGCTTTTCCACCAGGATGATGATCATACCTTCCTGATGGAGGATCAGATCGGAGATGAGATTGCCGATATTATGGAGATCGCGGATGCAATCTATAATACGTTGGGACTGACCTACCGTGCCGAGCTGTCGACGCGTCCGGATGACTTTATGGGCGATATCGAGCTTTGGGACAAGGCTGAGGCTGAGCTCAAGGAAATCCTTGACAAGACCTATGGTGAGGGCGGTTATGAGATCAATGAGGGCGACGGTGCCTTCTATGGTCCGAAGATCGACCTGCAGATGAAGGACGCGCTGGGACGCGAGTGGCAGATGGGTACGATCCAGTTGGATTTCCAGTTGCCGGGTAACTTCGAGCTCAAGTACGCGGCTCCGGATGGTACACAGAAGCAGCCGGTAATGATCCACCGCGCGCTGTTTGGCTCTTTCGAGCGTTTCATCGGTATCCTGATCGAGAACTTCAAGGGAGCGTTTCCGTTCTGGCTGGCTCCGATCCAGGCGAGCATCGTGCCGATCCGTGAGGAGCACAACGAGTATGCGAAGAAGGTGGAGGAGACTCTCCGTGATCATCGAATTCGTGTGGAGACCGATTACTCTGATAAGAACATGATGAACAAGATCAAAAATTATAAAAAGGCGAAGACACCTTACATCCTGGTTTTGGGTGATAAGGAGGTCGAGAATGGTACGGTTTCGCTGAATATTCGTGGGACGAATCAGCAGGTGAATGATGTGCCGCTCGAGAAGTTCGTCGAGATGTGCGAGCGGATGCAGAAAGATAAGCCGCTTGAGCTTGAATCGTAAATCCGAGCCGGGATCTGTATGGCATCCCTGGAATACCAGATTAATATGTTTGAATGATCAAAATCAAGTAGGAGGTTATCTTTATGAATCGAGTTTCTCTGGAAGATGAATTGAAGAATAATGCTTACCCGGGGCGCGGGATTGTCATCGGGAAGAGTCCGAACGGGAAGTACGCTGTGACGGCTTACTTTATCATGGGACGCAGTGAGAATAGTAGAAATCGTGTTTTTGTCGAGGACGGCGAGGGGATCCGAACACAGGCTTTCGACGAGTCGAAGGTTGAGGATCCGAGCCTGATCATCTATGCGCCGGTTCGTGTGCGCGGGATTGATACCATCGTGACAAACGGTGATCAGACAGATACGATCTATGACTATATGGAGAAAGGGTGGAGTTTTGAGCAGGCCTTGAAGACCAGAGAGTTCGAGCCGGATGCGCCGAACTATACACCTCGTATCTCCGGAATCCTTCGTGTGAATCGCGGAAGTTTTGACTACGCGCTTTCTATTTTAAAGAGTCATAACGGCAATCCGGATGGCTGTGATCGCTTCACATATCACTATGAGAATCCGACTGCAGGAGAGGGTTATTTTATCCATACATATATGGGTGATGGTAACCCGCTTCCAAGTTATGAAGGCGACCCGACATGGGTATCGGTATCCGACGATATTTCGGAGTTTACAGACATGATATGGAACAGTTTGAACGAGGATAATAAGGTGTCACTTTTCGTTCGCTATATCGATATCGAAACCGGTAAATATGAAACTAAAATTGTGAATAAGAACAAGTAATAATTGGGGGAATAATTATGAAGGAATTAGAGTTAAAATATGGTTGCAATCCGAATCAGAAACCGTCAAAAATATACGCGCAGGATGGCGGTGAGCTTCCGGTAAAAATCCTCAACGGTAAACCGGGATATATCAACTTTCTGGACGCGTTGAACGGATGGCAGTTGGTATCGGAACTTAAGAAAGCGACCGGACTTCCGGCAGCAACATCGTTTAAGCATGTTTCACCGGCCGGTGCAGCAGTAGGACTTCCGCTTTCCGAAGTTGAAGCAAAGATCTACTGGGTAGATGACCTTGGTGAGCTTTCACCGCTTGCGGCAGCGTATGCCCGTGCGCGCGGCGCTGACCGTATGTCTTCTTACGGTGACTTTATCGCGCTGTCGGATGTTTGCGATGTATCTGCCGCGCAGATCATCAAAAGAGAGTTCTCCGATGGTATCATCGCTCCGGGTTATGAGCCGGAGGCTTTGGAACTCCTGAAAGAGAAGAAAAAGGGCGCTTACGCGATCATCGAGATGGATCCGAATTTCGTTCCGCCGGAGATCGAGCACAAGGAAGTTTTCGGAATTACCTTTGAGCAGGGACGTAACGAGTTGAATATCAACAAGGAATTTTTCGATAATATCGTTACCGAGAACAAAGATCTTCCGGACAGTGCCAGAATCGATATGGCGGTTGCCATGATCACACTGAAGTACACGCAGTCCAACTCTGTATGCTTCGTTAAGGGCGGTCAGGCGATCGGTGTCGGCGCCGGACAGCAGTCACGTATCCACTGTACGAGACTGGCCGGTCAGAAAGCTGACAACTGGCTGCTTCGTCAGTCTCCGCAGGTGCTGAATCTTCCGTTCAAGGAGGGGATCAAGAGAGCAAATCGCGACAACGCGATCGACCTTTATATCGGTGCTGATTATATGGATGTTCTTGCCGACGGTGAGTGGGAGAAGATTTTTACGGAGAAGCCGCCGGTATTTGAAGAGGCAGATAAAGAGGCGTGGATCAAGAGTTATGCCAAGGATGTGGTTTGCGGCTCGGATGCGTTCTTCCCGTTCAGTGATAATGTGGAGAGAGCGTTCCGCTCCGGCGTGAAGTATATCGCGCAGCCGGGTGGCTCGATCCGTGATCAGGAGGTTATCGAGGCGTGCGATAAGCATGGCATCGTGATGTCATTCACCGGCATAAGATTGTTCCATCACTGATTAGTGATCAGTCGGACAGACCATATAGATCCTTGTCTCGCTCTTAGGTGCTTTGGCTGCGCAGCCCTCACATCCGTGTTCGGGCTGGCATGCTTGCCAAAGCACCTGAAACGTCCTGTTTCAGATGCCAGGGCATCAACGACGTTCGACTGCGGACTATATGTCTGTCCTGAGAGATAATACTGGAAGAATAATACTAGAAGACAGAGAAAGAAGGTTAAGAGAAATGAGTGATAAATTGAGAGTAGGTATCCTGGGAGGAACCGGGATGGTTGGGCAGCGTTTTGTATCGCTGCTGGAGAATCATCCGTGGTTTGAAGTTGCAGCGATCGCGGCGAGCCCGCGAAGTGCGGGAAAGACTTATGAGGAGGCAGTTGGTGACAGATGGAAGATGGATACACCGATGCCGGCTGCCGTAAAAGGCATTATCGTTAAAAATGTTAACGAGGTGGAAGAGGTCGCCAAGGAGGTTGACTTCTGTTTTTCCGCGGTTGATATGACCAAGGATGAGATCAAAAAGATCGAGGAGGACTATGCCAAGACGGAGACTCCGGTTGTGTCGAATAACAGTGCGCACCGTTGGACTCCGGATGTCCCGATGATCATTCCGGAGATCAATCCGGAGCACCTTGAGGTGATCGAGCATCAGAAGCAGAGACTCGGTACTACCCGCGGTTTCATCTGCGTTAAGCCGAACTGCTCGATCCAGAGTTATACTCCGGTGTTGACTGCGTGGAAAAAGTTCGAGCCGACGGTGGCTATCGTGACCACCTATCAGGCAATCTCCGGTGCCGGCAAGACCTTTAAGGACTGGCCGGAGATGGAGCACAACATCATCCCGTTTATCGGCGGTGAGGAAGAGAAGAGTGAGAAGGAGCCGCTTCGTGTATGGGGCCATGTGGAGAACGGCGTGATCGTACCGGCTGAGAATCCGATCATCACCAGCCAGTGTATCCGCGTGCCGGTTCTCAACGGACATACCGCGGCAGCCTTTGTTAACCTGAATAAAAAAGCAACCAAGGAAGAATTGATCGAGGCGATGGTAAGCTTCTCCGGTGAACCACAGAGTCTGGGACTCCCGAGTGCGCCGAAACAGTTTATCCAGTACTTGGAGGATGACAATCGTCCGCAGGTAGCTCTCGATGTTGACTATGAAAACGGATACGGAATCAGCATTGGCCGTCTCAGAGAGGACAGCTATTTTGACTGGAAGTTTGTCGGCCTTTCACACAATACCGTGCGCGGTGCGGCCGGCGGTGGTGTACTGATGGCTGAACTTCTGAAAGCAAAGGGTTACCTGAATGCCAAGTGATGGTTGTGAGATGAAAAGAACCTGGGCAGAGCAAACATGATCCATGATGCGTCTTGAGTAAATCAAGATAATATGGAGGGATGAAACGATGGAAAAATTCAGATTCTTAGTTAAGGGGATTGTCCGTTATCAGGACACGTATCTCGCTGTGGAACGCTGGTATGACGATCGTATTTTTGATCCGTATCAGTGGGAGTTTCTCGACGGCGTAATGGAGTTTGGCGAGACGCCCGAGGCAGCGGTCTGCCGTGTGTGCAATGAGCGTGTGGGACTGAATGTCGAGGTGGTTAAGCCGTTATACACCTGGGGGTTTACGGCCGGGGAGGTTTGTACGGCGGGCATCGCATTTTTGGTGGACACCAATTCGCCGGAGACGGTTCTGTCGGAGGATCTTCACGACTGTCGTTGGGTGACGAAGGATGAAATCCCACATGTGATCACCAACAACAACGTTGTCGAGGATGTCCGAAACTGCGGGTTTATCGAGGATTTCGGACTGGATGACTTTGGTGATCTGGATTTGTTCATCGATCCGATGGATATTGAGTAGGAGGACATTTCATGATATCTCAGCTGATCAAAAAGATACAAGAAAAAAATGCCCCGGTGGTAGTCGGCCTCGATCCGATGCTTGATTACATTCCAAAGCATATCATGGACTCGGCGTACGAGCAGTTTGAAGAGACACTGGGCGCTGCCGGAGAGGCGATCTGGCAGTACAACCAGGCGATCATCGATGAAATCTACGATCTGATCCCCGCGGTAAAACCGCAGATTGCGATGTACGAGCAGTATGGATTGCCCGGTATGGTCGTTTTTGACAAGACCGTGAAGTATTGTAAGCAAAAAGGGCTGATCGTCATCGGTGATATCAAGCGTGGTGACATCGGCTCGACATCGACGGCTTATGCCAACGGACATATCGGTTCCGTGATGCTTGGTCGTACGGAACTTCGCGCGTTTTATGAGGATATGGTTACCGTAAACCCGTATCTGGGTTCAGATGGCGTAAAGCCATTTGTTGATGTTTGTCGTGAGAAGGACAGGGGTATGTTTGTTCTTGTCAAGACATCCAATCCGTCATCCGGGGAGTTCCAGGATCAGCTGGTCGACGGAAGACCGCTGTATGAACTCGTGGCAGAGAAGGTCAATGAGTGGGGTTCGGACTGCATGGACGGGAACTATTCCAATGTCGGTGCGGTTGTCGGTGCGACGTATCCGGAGATGGGAGCCAAGCTTCGTAAACTGATGCCGTACAGCTATATCCTGGTTCCGGGTTACGGGGCGCAGGGTGGCACATCCGAGATGCTTCGTCCGTATTTCAACGACGACGGCCTCGGTGCGATCGTCAACTCATCGCGTGGTATTATCTGTGCCTATAAGCAGGAAAAATACCTTGAGTTCGGTGAGCAGAATTTCGCGCTTGCGTCCAGACAGGCGGTGATCGATATGATCGAGGATATCAATTCAATTTTCTAAATATGTGTTGATCCGTACAGAAAAAAGGCTTGCGCATGCAAGCCTTTTTGTTATTCCTTCTCTTTCGGACCCTTCGCGATCAGCACCACAGCGATGATCATGCCAAGGACGCCGGCGGCAAGAGTTATCCATAGCAGGCCGGATGTCGAGCTGATCAGGCTTCCCAGTCCGTCAGGCACAGGTGTAGATGTAGGATCGGAGCCGTTTCCGAGGAACAGCAACGTACCGGAGAGAACGGTCAGAGCGAAACTGGCCGCCAGTGCTACATAGCGCTGCCACCGGCCCCGGTGTACGGCCGGTCTTTCATCGGCTTCGGCAACATATTTCATATCCACATCACTCAGTCCGTCTATGAAATCAAGTCCGTTCATATGACACCTCCCATTCTGAATCCATATGTACGTTTCCCTAAAATGTATGTCTGTTTTTACAAAATACTATACTAAAAATCCCTCGAGCAGCAGATGCTCGCGCAGACGATTGCGAACGCGCATCAGCATGGACTTTACCTTGCTCTCCGAATACCCGTAGAATTCCGCAATATCCTTGATGTCGTCCATATACCAGTAGCGGCGCATAAACACGCAGCGCTGGTCCTTTTTTAATCCCTCCAAAAAACTGTTCATAGACTCCGAAAAGGCAATACGATCGACGATGCCCTCTCCGGACCCTGAACTCATCAGACAGGAATCAATCTCATCCGTCAGGTACACGATATCTGCGCCACGTTTCTTCGCGTGCATATGCCGGTATCTGTCGACGGAAAAACAACGCGTTATCCTCGCGAGATATGGATAAAAATGCGATGTAGGAGAATCCGGCGGGATGTTGTCCCACGCCCGCAGATAGGTATCATTAACACACTCCTCAGCGGCTCCCGAATCATAAACCACCTTGTAGGAGAGTGAGTGCAGTTTACTCCCGTACAGATCGGAGGTCTCTTTGATTGCCTGCTGATCCCTGTCAAAATATAACTGGATGATCTCTTCATCGCTCATGGTTGTGTCTCCTGTTGTCTTCTACTTTATTATCCGAAATTAAGGATACGTTGGTTGCATTTTTTCAAAAAAGATTTACCTATGAATTGTATCGATTATAGCAAATCGCGAGAAGTCTGTCAATATATGTCGATCTGAAGCCCGCGGGGATGAATGGACCGAAGATCTGGTGTGAGGGCGGATCGGCTTATCAGTGATAATTTCAAGAAGTCCTTGCTTTTGCAAGGACTTTTTGTGTATAATGAGAGGGTAGGTTCAGATGACTATGCGACCGGAGGAGATGTGTAAACATGGGAAAGACGGTTAAAGATTGCAGTGTACTTGAGGTGGCGAGACTCGCGCCCGATGTGTACTCGATTTGGCTTGAAGCGAAGGAAATAAGTGAGGAAGCGAAAGCAGGGCAGTTTGTCTCACTTTATCCGCATGATGGGGGACATCTGCTTCCGAGACCGATCAGTATCTGCGAGATTGATCGGGAGGGAGGCAGGCTTCGCCTGGTCTACCGGGTTGTCGGATACGGGACGGCAGAGCTGTCGTTGATGACACCGGGGAGCAAGGTCCGGGTTATGGGACCACTCGGAAACGGGTTTCCGCTTGAAAAGAATAAAAATCTGAAGAATGTGATACTTATCGGCGGAGGAATCGGTATTCCACCGATGTTGGGTGTTGCGAATGCGATAAAAAACAGGGATGACTCTATTCGGGTTACTGCCGTGATCGGGTACAGAGACAGGCATGACTTCCTGTCTGACGACTTATACGAGGTGGCTGACAACTTGATCATAGCTACCGATGATGGCTCGCGCGGTACGCATGGAACGGTCATCGACGCGATGAATGAAAACGATGTCCAGGGTGATGTGATATACGCTTGCGGACCGACACCGATGCTTCGTGGTGTGAAGAACCATGGCGAGCAGTTCGGGATTCCTGTGTGGCTGTCGCTCGAGGAGAGGATGGCATGCGGGATCGGCGCCTGCCTGGGGTGTGTCTGCAAGTCTGCAGATATCGATCAGCATTCGCAAGTGAAGAATAAGCGCGTGTGCAAAGACGGGCCGGTATTCCCGGCAAACGAAGTGGAAATATAATACAACCGCAGATATGTCAATGGAAAGATATAGGTGCTTTAGATGAGTAAAGAATTACAAGTGAAGTTTGCCGGGGTTACCTTTGAGAACCCGATAACGACTGCGTCCGGGACTTTTGGATCCGGGATGGAGTATAGTGAGTTTGTAGATATCAGCAAGTTGGGTGCAGTGACGACCAAAGGAGTGGCGGATCATCCGTGGGAAGGTAATCAGACGCCGAGAGTGGTTGAGACTTCCGCGGGAATGCTGAATGCGATCGGGCTTCAGAATCCCGGGATCGAGACGTTCATCAGCCGTGACTTGCCATTTTTAAAGGAACATAAGGCGAGAGTGATCGTGAATGTCTGCGGGCACTCGGAGGAGGAGTATCTGAATGTCGTTCGGAGGCTCGCCGAGGATGATGTGAAGGATGACGTCGATATGCTCGAGATCAATATCTCATGTCCGAATGTCAAAGAGGGCGGTATCGCTTTCGGTCAGAAGCCGGAGATGGCAGAGTCGATTACGAAGAAGATAAAAGAGGTGGCAGCGCAGCCTGTCGTGATGAAACTGTCACCGAATGTGACGGATATCACGGAGATGGCTCGCGCGGTTGAGGCCGGTGGCGCCGATGGTGTGTCACTGATCAATACGCTGACGGGGATGAAGATTGATGTGAGAAAGAAGACTTTTGCCCTGGCCAACCAGACCGGCGGTATGTCCGGTCCGGCGGTACATCCGATCGCTGTTCGCATGGTGTATCAGGTGGCGCAGGCGGTTGACTTACCCATCATCGGAATGGGAGGCGTACAGTCGACCGATGACGCTCTTGAACTCATGATGGCCGGAGCGACCATGGTTGCCGTCGGAACCGCGAACTTCTATCACCCGACAGTAACTACGGAGATCATCGATGGTCTTCGGCGATATACTGAGAAAGAGGGCTTGAGTTCGATCACTGAGATTATAGGATGTGTAGGGTGAATTACCTGAAAAATCCGGTAGGTCACAACGACGACGAATAATCGACGGCGACAGTTACTGAACGGCTACTGAAAATAACGCAAAAAAATACCCTCTCAGCCGGAAACTCCGGCCGGGAGGGTTTTATAATGTACGTGCTATTACTTCACCTTTACCTTGATCGTCACGGTCTTCCAAGCGGAGGTTCTGTAGTCTTCATCGCCGCCCGCCTGGACCTTAGCTTTCAACTTGTAGGTGCCTTTTTTCAGCCCCTTGGTAACAATGAGGTCGCTGTTCTCGAGATCGAACTTGAAGAACTTTTTGAAGTCCTTTTTCCCTTTCTTCACCGAACTCAACTTGAAGTAAATCTGCCCCTTCGCGTTCTTTGCGTTCACCAGCTTGGCCTTCTTGATGGTCAATGCCTTTTTCTTCAGGTTGCTATGCTTGATGGTTACGGTCTTGCCGGTGGCCTTCATCGGGTTGTTTTTCTTCAGCTTCACGGTGAACTGGAAGGAGCCGGAGTATTCCCCCTTTCCTTTGATAGTGAGAACCGCTTTATGCTTCACGTCGTCGAAGGAGTCACAGGTCAGCGAGAAGTCGCCCTTATCGTCCCAGCAGTAAAGCTCGGTTTCTCTCGGGACAATCTCACCCGTTTCTGTATCCAGTGAAGGGTAAACGGATGCTGCCAAACTGTACCCGATGTATTTGGCAAGTTCCTTGCCGTTTTCGTATTCATAGGCGTTACTCAGGCCATCCAGTTTGACGATCTGCTTGTCGAGTACCTTGTTACGGATCTTGGATTCGATATCCTTCGGGTCTTTATAGAAATCCTCAAGGAACCAGTAGGTCGGTTTTTCGGTGTCGGAAAACTGCTTGGGATACTCACTGTACTTCGCGTAATGTACGCCGTCCCGACCGCTTCCCTTTTCTTCATAGGGGACCCAAAAATCTTTGGTCGTACCCTGGTGCAGGGCATACTCTCTAAACCATGCAGAATACGTCGTTTCAAAGCATTCCTTGATTCTGGTACCGGAATAAGAATACTCTTTTTTCTCTTCCTTGCCTTCTTCTTTTTCCTTGATCAGTTCTTTTTTTATGGATGAATCATCTTTTTTTGCGTCATCCTTTTTATTCTCGCCGCTTTCGTATTCGTCCGGATCCGGCACGTAATCGAGTTTTTCACGATATTCAAACGAGTGATCCGTGCAATCCTTCGTTATATGGGCGAACTCCTTGTCAACAGAGGATCCGAACGGACTTGCCTCTTCCGACAGGATAAAATCGTTCTCCGTTACGTCCACCAGATACGCGTTATCATTGATGTTAGGAATATAGTTTATCGTGTGATCCAGACCTTCTTTCGGATCAAGCCGGACGAACTTACACGGTAGTCCGGCCGCGTGGCAGATGGCCGCGTATGTGATCGCGATACCCGCGCATACCGACTTGTCAAAAAGCACCCCGTATGAATCCCACTGGTGTTTGTAGTATTCCATAAAGTAGCGTCCGCTCCAGAAATCATGATCATAAGTGGCACGCTCATTTAACCACAGAGCGAGTCGATAGTATTTTTCAAGATCGCTCATGTCTTCGTCCGTAACGGTCGCTACCGCTCTTTTGAGGGTTTCGATTGCTTTCTGTTTCTGCTCGATGGTGAGTTCGAAATTCTTCTCGAACGTGGTGGGATCAGCATGTACGCCTGTCCCCGCCTCGTGCTCCTCCTCTGCCGCCGCGAAGGCTACATGCGAGGGGAGGATCGAAGTCGCCGCGAATAATACTGAGAAAAATACAATTGCTGCTTTTTTAATTCTGTTACTCATTGATTTTCTCCTTTCTTAGTTATAATTATTCTATGTATTATATTGTTTATTGTTCTCTTTTTTCTTTACTGTCTTTTACGGCGCTGATTTGTTGTTCTTTATCTTCTTCTTAATTGATTTGTAAGCATTGGCGATGATCGAGCAAACAATGATCTCCGCCACGGATATAATAATAAGTGATATATCGCCGTAGACGATGTCTTTAAAGAAGAACGTGATAAAGATATAAGTCAGCGGGATCAGATACCACTGAACGATATATATCATGTCCACGTTTCCGCTCATTTTTGAGACAAAACGCACGGCGCCGTCCGATAAAAACCGGGAAACAAATTGCCATAAACCGATCACGCCGTATATGTTGATGAGGCATAAAATAACATCAATGGTAGTCATAAAATAATAGTGATGTGTATCCGATAAAAATCCGTTTGGAATAAACCACGAGGCTACGAAGTACGCGTTGGCCACGATCAGAGCCAGGGGCCAGAGGCACAGCAACTTTTTCTTATTATTGCATCGGATGTAGTATTCCGCAAAAAGGATACCGACCGTCGGAAACAGGATCCAGTTAAACAGCGGGAAGGCCGTGAATCCGCCGGCGCTTCCGATGAAGTACCCCGAGATCAGGTTCAGGGCCGTGTTGTCGAAGTCCGTAAACCGCAGGAAGGATCCCGCGATGGACAGCACAAGCGCTATCGCAACCATCTGGATGGCCGACAGGTGCAGTGCCTTGAATATGCCGATCAGGATCATCGCCATGCCGGCAAACGCCAGGATGTCAACGATGAAGAGCACCAGGCCGTCGAGAAATGGGAAGATATCCCATCTGTCAAGCAGTTTCCCCGAGAGGAAGTACGGCAGGATGTATTCGCCGACGTTGACCACGAGACCCAGGATCAGCATTTTGATACCGCGCTTTACAAGGTAGGACGGCGCCTGGTTTCTGGAATACACGATGCCGAAGCCCATGGAGAACATGAAGACGGGTGCCGCGAACGGTCCGCCCAAGAGTTGCGAGATCGCTCGATTCATAGGCAGGCTGACATCGTTGGAAAAACCGGTTGTAACCATCAGACAGTGTAAAAAGATCATGAAAACAATGGACATGCATTTCGCAAGGTCGAGTTCTATTTGTCTTCCGGTGTTGACTTTCTGATCTGAAAACATTTTTTCTTGTCTCCTTATACTTTGATGTGTTTTGCTTGAATCTTTCGATTCTTGTGATTGTTTACTTAGATAGTATAAGAATAGCCGATTCCAGGGTGGTTGTCAAGCCGTAACGGGGTGCTTTTCGTAAAATCGCTTGATTTTAAGGGTATAGTTTAGTATAATGAGGACAGTTGAATAAAGGGCGCTTCTATGCGTGCGACATGCACCATTCGTGTGCTGTTCAAAGCGTGTGGCGGAAGCCTTACACAGACAGAAAGGATAAAAGCCATGACAAAACGAATTAAAAAAGCAGCAGTTGTTGCGTTTGCGTTGTTATTTGCGACAACGTCACTCTATACGGCACCCACGGCCTTAGCCGGGGAAGAGAAGCCGGAAGAGGGATCCGCCGTTCATGCCAACATCGAAACGTTTCAAAAGAATTACGAACTGACGATAGATCAAAAAAAGGAGGCGATCGATACTATCGAAAGAGCCGTAGCCACTGTCACGGACACGGATATGAGTGATCTTGAAAAATACTATCGCCTTGCCCTGTGGGAGAATGATCGCGCCACCTATGACAACGAGTTCTGGAGCGGCCGGTATTATATGGAACACTACCGTCACCAATGGGACGCATATGGTGTGCTGTTTGATAAGTCAGTATGCGCCGGGATCGCGATCACGTACGCATGTCTCTGCCACGCGGCCGGACTACCGTGCAAGTTCGTCCGACTCTATCCGGAGAAACTGGACCATACCATCAATTATATTCCGAACATCAATGGAAACTCCTATTATATGGATGTCACGGAAGCGCTCATGTTTATGTCGAAGGAGACAAATCCCTGGGGCGATGATGTCGACAAGGATTTCGCGCACATAAAACAGGAATGTACCAGTCATTGCTTTGAATACCGTGAGAAACCGGATCCGTTCGATGAACCGGGCAAAGATGACGTCATCCAAGACAAAGACGACGACACTCCGAAGAAGGATTACCGGGATAAAATTGAAGAAGAAAAGAAAGAAGAGGGAACGGAATCCTTCTTTACGCTGGGACTGAAGGATTGCTTTAAGACCACCTATTATAACTGGTATAATGAGTATGCTTTGCACAAAAATACGGACAAGGATTTTGTGGAGCCGTATGTCGAGCTGGGAAGTGGCAAACGTGGGGTGAATTACGCGAAGTACAGTGAGTACCCCACGCAGTTTTCCGATACCGAGAAACCGGGATTATGGTTCCTTGAAGATTTTTACAAGGATCCAAAGCTGATGGAATACAAAATCCGTAACAAGGAACTGGACGAGCAGTTGGTCAATCTGAAAGGAATAGAGGGCGGTTTTGAGGCTGATAACGCGAAAGAGCTTGAAGGGGTTCTTCGTAATACGATATTTGCAGAATACTATCCGTCAGTGAATGAAAAAACCGGCGAGATTGTCACGGAGGACGAGTATCTTACGGACGAGATGGAATTCACATTGAAATGCGACTCCTTCGATAAGGCAAAGCACAAAGCGAAGGTCACCATGACGGGAAAAGGTGACTACAAAGGATCCTTGCAGTTCACCGTAAAGCTGAAGTATGATAACCCGATGAAGGCTTCCGGCAAGACCGTGACTATCAAGCGCGGCAAACTTAAGAAAAAGGCGCAGACCATCGGGCACGCCAAGGCGATAAGCGTAACCAAAGCGATGGGGGGGGCGGAATTCAAACTTGTTTCTGCGAAGAAGGGAACAAAGAACTTTAAGAAGTCTTTCAAGATCAACCCCGAGACCGGCGATGTCACCGTGGCGAAGGGGCTGAAAAAAGGCACTTACAAGGTAAAAGCCAAGGTTCGTGCGTGGGGCAATGACAATTATAAAATGTCCGGATGGAAGACTGTGACAATCAAGGTAAAGGTTAAGTAATAACACGTACATGAAAACACCCTCTCGGCCGGCGTTCCCGGCTGGGAGGGTGTTTATCGTTTTACGTTTCTGCTTTCGTTTTTTTCAGCATCCTCATCGAGTTGAGGATAGCGATCACGGCGACGCCGACATCGGCGAAGACCGCAAGCCACATGTTCGCGATACCGAGCGCGCCGAGAATAAGGATGGCGAACTTCACAGTCAAGGCAAATACGATATTTTCACGGACGATCCGAAGCGTTTTTCTGGCGATACGGATCGTCTTTGCTATCTTGGAAATCCTATCATCCATGATGACGATATCCGCCGCTTCGATCGCCGCGTCGCTACCCATGCTTCCCATGGCGATACCGACATCGGCACGCATCAGAACGGGAGCGTCGTTAATTCCATCACCTACAAACGCGAGGGTAGATTTTTCATTCGGATCAAGCAGAGATTCGACAGCGGATACCTTGTCCTGCGGCAGGAGCTCAGCTTTCACCATGTCAATACCAAGTTCGCCGGCCACAGCCTCGGCAACCCTTCTGTGGTCACCGGTCAGCATGACAGTCTGCGTGACGCCGGAAGCTTTCAGTGCCGACAGGTCCTCAGCAACACCGGGCTTTGCGGAATCGGAGATGACAAGACATCCCAGGTATTTTTTTTCATCCGCGTCCGCGAGATATACGATCGTTCCGATATCTTCGCACGGCGTGAATGCAATGTTTTCTTCCGTCAGGAGTTTCTCATTTCCGGCAAGGAGGGTACGACCGTCAAATGTTGCGCGGATACCACGACCTGCGATCTCGGACACGTCACTCACCGAGTTCAGGTCCGCCGACGTGTCGGTGTGTTTTTCATAGGCTGTACGAATCGAGGCCGCGATAGGATGTGTCGAGTAGCCTTCGACGTGAGCGGCGATGCGAAGGAGTTCGCGTTCGGATCCTTCTGAATATATCTTCGTCACACTGAAGCTTCCCATCGTCAGCGTTCCGGTCTTATCAAAAACAACCGTCTTCAGCTCAGCGGCCTGCTCCAAAAAGTTCGAACCTTTGACGAGGACACCGATCTTGGAAGCGGCGCCGATACCCCCGAAGAATCCCAGAGGCACAGAGATAACAAGCGCACAGGGACAGGAGATAACTAAGAATATACATGCCCTCTCGAGCCACATCATCCAGTCGCCACCGGTTACAAGCGGCGGGATCAAAGCGAGAAGAACAGCGCCTATCGTCACGATAGGAGTGTAGAACTTCGCGAATCGGGTGATGAAGTTTTCGGTGCGGGCTTTCTTCGAAGAAGCATTTTCGACAAGCTCAAGAATTCGGGAAACCGTTGAGTCGTCAAACTCGGTCGTGGTGCGTACCTTCAGAGTGCCGCTTCCGTTCACGCATCCGCTGATGACCGCGTCTCTGATATCCGCTTTACGCGGTACGGACTCACCGGTGAGAGCGGCGGTATCGATAAAGGAACTTCCCTCGACGATCTCGCCGTCAAGCGGAATCCGCTCCCCCGGAAGTATGGTGATGATCGTCCCGATCTCAACGTCGTCCGGATCAACCTGAACGAGTGAACCGTCCTCCTCGATATTGGCGTACTCTGGCACAATCTCCATCATCGCGGTGATCGACTGGCGAGACTTATTTACGGCGATATTCTGGAAGAGTTCACCGACCTGATAGAAGAGCATGACGGCGACAGCCTCGGTGTATTCCTGTACGAAAAATGCTCCGAACGTTGCGATCATCATCAGGAAGTTTTCATCAAAAACGCGCCCGTGCAGGATATTTTTCCCGGCACGGAGCAACACATCATATCCGATGATCAGGTAGGGGACGAGGAAGATCGGGAGCTGCAGATACCATGCCAGCGACTCCAGTACACCCGCGTGTTCCAGAATAAACAGTACGATAAAAACAGCACCCGCGATAAGAATACGCGCCAACCATTTTTTCTGTCTCTTATTCATGTTGCGCCTCCCATTCAGCAAGTCATCACAGGACGGACATCACCGTTCGCCTCAGATCAGCGTTAGTAGAGGGCGGTATGTCCGCTTGATATTACAGTACCACCTGACAGTCAGGTTCAACCTTGGCGATGACCTTCACGGCCTCGTCAACGATAGAGTCAAACTGATCATCCGGTGCTTCAATCATCATCTTCTGAGTCATGAAGTTTACGGAAGCGTCCGTGACACCGTTGATTTTTTTGATAGCTTCCTCCATCTTGGCCGCGCAGTTGGCGCAATCGAGATCGATTAATTTGAATTTCTTTTTCATAGCAAATTCCCTCGCTTTCCGGTATTGATGAAACGATACTTAAACATATGAACAACTATTCATATGTACATCATATACCCAAACGAGGGAATTGTCAAGTGCTTTTTAATTTTTAAAGAAGATGAATAAGAATCACTTTTTCTTCACCTTCACCGTTACGGTCATCGTCTTCGAGGCGGCCTTATACGCAGGTGTCTCGGCAGCTTTGACGATTACCTTGATTTTGTATGTTCCGGGTTTGATCCCTTTCGTGGCGTAGACCTTTCCGGAAGAGGTGACGGTGATCTTTTTATTTCCTGATTTTTTTTGATAGCTCAGTGAGCCGTTGCCGGAGGTTTTCACGCCTCCGGTGACAGAAGACTGACTGCTTTTAGCAAGAGTCTTTCCTTTACCGACACGTGCCTTTACTGTGACGGATCGGCTTTTCGCGGTGAGTTTCTGTGCTTCCTTCGGAGCGTCTGTCCCCAGTAATTTGATGGAAAAATTGTCGGTGGCATAGGTGTCGTTGAGATTGTGTTCCTGAAGATAATCTGACCAGTCGATCCATTCCTCATCTGTATACAAGTAGCTTTCACCTTTGTTTACAACGGCCTTTGCGTATTCTCCATATTTTTTTGCCAATTCGGAGGATTCGTTAAATCCGGAGTTGATAGACAGATTGTAAAATCTCTTTCCGTTCTCATCCATATTGGTTTCCGCTGCAATCACAGCCACGGTTTCGCCGGGTTTGATGGTAAAATGGTCTCCCTTTGCGATCTGAATCCGATGATACCCGGCATATTCAAAATTGCGCGAAGTGCGGTACAGGCAGGTGCCATCTGTTGGGTTTTTCCATCCTTTATTCAGTCGGTATACAGAAAAATGAACGCGTGAATTCCGGTTTGCGGTATTGGTGGAAACCGATGTAACGGTTAGTCCGGGACCGTCCTTCGGAATATTGAAAATATTGGCTGCTTTTAAGGCGTTGGGCTCCTTGAAAAAATTAAGCTTGGAAGCCGTAGGAAGGTAATCATACTGCAGTGTACGGATGGGTTGCGCGGATGTAGTTTTGGTAAAACGGTAAGTGCTTGCGTCTTCTATGGATTTATCGTAATAGGAGAGCCAGAAATAGCCGGTATGCCGTCCGTCTTCAGAGACAATTCCCCAGTCACTTTTGCCTACTTCGAATCCGTCGGCGAGAGTCTGATAATCGGTTTCGGAGCCCCAACTGTTTTTGACAAGCCAGGCGCCGCCAGCCGGCGGACGATGTCCGGCGGTAAAATTGGAAGCGGAGTAATTATCGTCCCATCCGACGATGCAGACGGTATGGTTACATATCCGATCCTCATAGGTATATTGAGCCCATGTATCCGGATTCATATAATGTGACAGGGAGAGCTGCCCCGGTACGGAAAAGTCGGCGTAGAAAGAGACGACGACGCCCTTTCCGTTCATAAGTTCCTGCTTGATCGCCTGAGTGCCGTCTTCGTTGATCCCCTTCCATACATTTCCTGTGGAGTTAATGGGACTGACGGCGTTTTCATTCTCCTCAATGATAGCGGGTTCGGGAAGATTGTTGACATCCTTCAGCAGGTATTCGCCGGGACGGGTTCGGTTGGGCCGGTCAATTCCTTTCTCATCCCGGTAAGTTTCGGGGATGGTCCAGTCGTCCCCCTCGGAATAATAGTCGAATTTTTTCGTTCTTGAGAGCGTTTCCTTGGCGACCCAGTTGAGAAAAAGCTCTACCGGGTCATAGTCGGTAAGTCCCTCTGCCAGGTTCTTTTCCTTTATCAGTCGGGCTGCATATTGCTCAAGGGTTTCTCCGTCAATTTCGGCATTACTGGTCGATTTTTTTCGACAATAGGCCAGCAGTTCCTCCTCGCTCAGGGAGCTAAGCCAGTCGGACTGGTGGGATCCGTTTTTGCCCCGGTAGGGGAAAAGGGCCTCCGACTGTGGCCCGATACCGGCAGAGAATGCAGAGGTAACGTAGGCGTTTAATCCGCCGAAATTAAATGAGTCATTTGAGAGATCATTCTTATGATACACGCCTTCTCCTGCCTGGGATGGATCCTCGGTTTTGGAAACCGGACGGAAGACGAACCAGGCCAGATGCTTTTCGGAGAGATCCAACCCGTTCCCATTCTCATCGACAGTTTCCTCGTAGGTCATCCCGCTGTCGGAAAGGATACTGCTCTCGGCGGCGGCTATGCTGCCGAACGCCCAACAGGTGCCGAAGGGATTCTGCTTTTTAACCGGTGTGACGAATCCGTCGTCCCGCAGATCGTATTTAGACGGAAATCGTTGCTCACTCCCGGCTGCCGATGCGAAAGAGGTGTCGAATATACCGGGGAGACCGGTCAGAGTCAGAGATAAAGCAATCAATCCCGCTGTAAGTCTCAGTTTGTTTTTCATAGTACTCTCCATTCCGGAGCGTAGCGACGGAGTGGCGACGAGAACATCATAGGAACTGTTTACAGTTCCTTGTTCTCAGTCTGCCATCAGTGGCTATTTGTGACGCTCCGGCACAAATAGCCGTGTGAAAAATCAGCATATCA
>JAEEGM010000070.1 GCA_016280325.1 Eubacterium sp.
GCAGGCGCGGATTGATGAGATCAATATTCTCGAAGCGACGAAGGAAGCGATGAAGTTGGCGATCGAGGATCTCGGTGTGGTGCCGGATATGCTGATGATCGACGCCGTCAAGTTGCCTGCCATCCCGATCCGTCAGGTGAGCATCGTCAAGGGCGACGCGAGGAGTCTGTCGATCGCGGCGGCGAGTATCGTTGCCAAGGTGACGAGAGATCGGATGATGTGTGACTATGCGGAACTCTACCCGGCGTATCATTTTGAGAAGAATGCCGGCTACGGCACGGCAGAGCACATTGCCGCGCTGAAGGAGCACGGTCCGTGCGCGATCCACCGGAGGACGTTTATAGCGAATCATGTGTGATGATTTTGTGTAAACGGAAAGATGATGTGTGTTATCCGAGAGGCAGATTATGGATGAAAGAGAAGTAACCAACAAGAAAACCAATCAAAGAAACTCGAATCCTAGAAGCATGAATCGTAAGATTGGCAGCGAGAAAGAAGACCTGGCCTGTTCGTACTTGGAGGAGCGCGGCTACCGTATCGTCGACCGGAACTTCCATGGTGGTCGCTTCGCGGAACTTGATATTGTCGCCAGGGATAGCGACGGATATCTCTGCTTTGTCGAGGTCAAGTATCGCCACGACGATAAGCACGGCGGTTACGAAGGGGCAATCGACGCCAAGAAAGTGCGAAACATCTGCCGCTGCGCATCCTATTATCTAGCCAACAAGCATCTTTCGCTCGATACGCCCATCCGTTTTGACGTCATATACATTCTGGGCGAAGAGATCAAACTTATACAAAACGCGTTTGATTATACGCCGTGAGTGACAAAGATGCTGTCCAAAGGGGGGGCTTGTTGATCAGTTTTGGGCGAGTTGGTATAAGGAGTGTAAGGATACCTTTTTGCAGAACCTCTGAATCTGCGTGCCGCAAGTCGATTTCCGACGTAAGTGGCATTTTTGCTGTTTAGGTCGGAAATATTTCGTCTGACCGAAATTTGAAAAAAAGTGCCGCAAAGCAATTTCCGACCTAAACCAGTTCTTCGGCAATTAGGTCGGAAAAAATCTAGGGGTTGACGTTCGAATTTCTCACTTAACTACGTTTGGTTACAAATTTGGCAAAAAAAGTTCCGACGTAAACTTAAAAAACTCATGTTAGGTCGGAAATGATCTTGCGGCACAATAATTGAAAATAGTCGTCACGGAAAGATTTCCGACGTAAATCCAGTTTTCAGTGAGTAGGTCGGAAATCTCTTTGCGGCACACCCTATATTATACTCATTGACTAGCGGCAATACATGTGACTCGGATTGACAGCCGCAAAATAGTATGGTTTTGAAACATCATTTGAATTCCGGCGTGAAAAGTGGCTTTAGGGTAAATTGGCTTGCTTCAATATCAATTTTGTCTTGAAAAATTTGCCGAAAAGTATTAAAATATATTGTGGGTGTGTGCGTGATCACCCACAAGACGTAGAAAGCAGGACTGTTTTTATGAGTAAACCGATCATAG
Source organism: Eubacterium sp. (assembly GCA_016280325.1). Taxonomy (GTDB): domain Bacteria; phylum Bacillota; class Clostridia; order Lachnospirales; family Lachnospiraceae; genus Eubacterium_F. Next base: position 1,512 of record JAEEGM010000070.1, read on the forward strand.
CGGTCGTCGGACGCCCAAATGTCGGCAAGTCGACCCTTTTCAATACGCTGGCGGGTGAGAAGATCTCGATCGTAGAGGATACGCCGGGAGTCACCAGAGACCGTATTTACGCGGACGTGACCTGGCTGAACCACGCCTTCACCCTGATCGACACGGGCGGTATCGAGCCGACCTCGTCGGATCAGATGCTGACGCACATGCGGGCACAGGCGGAACTGGCGATGGAGACGGCCGACTGTATTCTGTTTCTGACCGATGTTCGTCAGGGGCTGGTCGACGCGGATTACCAGGTGGCGGATATGCTCAGACGCACGGCGAAGCCCGTGGTGCTGGCGGTCAACAAAGTAGATAACTTCGAAAAATACATGCCGGATGTCTATGAATTCTTCAATCTGGGCATCGGGGATCCGTATCCGATCTCGGCGAGTTCGAAATTGGGTCTCGGTGATATGCTGGATGCCGTGTTGGAAGTGCTCGGCGACAAGGTGGACGAGGCAGAGGAAGACGAACGGCCGAAGATCGCCATCGTCGGAAAGCCGAATGTCGGCAAGTCTTCCCTGGTTAACAAACTTCTCGGAGAAGAGCGCGTGATCGTTTCCGATATCGCGGGGACAACTAGGGACGCGATCGACACCGAACTGAAGGTGAATGGAACGGAATACATCCTGATCGACACGGCGGGACTCCGCAGAAAGAGTAAGATCAAGGAAAATATCGAGCGGTATTCCATCATCCGCACAGTGGCTGCCATCGAGCGCGCGGATGTGGTTGTGATGATGATCGACGCGGTGGAAGGTGTAACCGAGCAGGACGCGAAGATCGCCGGACTTGCGCATGATCGCGGGCGCGGACTGATCATCGCCGTGAATAAGTGGGACGCGATCGAGAAAAATGACAAGAGTGTCAAGGAGTACACCGAAGAGGTGCGAAAGGTTCTGTCCTTTGTTCCTTACGCTGAGATCATCTTTATATCGGCAAAGACCGGTCAGCGAACCGGGAAGGTGTTCGAACTGATCGAGACCGTGATTGAGAATCACGCGCTTCGTGTGCAGACCGGTGTGCTGAACGAGATCATGACGGAGGCTGTCGCGATGCAGCAGCCGCCTTCGGACAAGGGCAAGCGACTGAAACTTTTCTATATGACGCAGGTGGCAGTCAAGCCGCCGACCTTTGTGATATTTGTCAACAAAAAAGAACTGATGCATTTTTCGTATCAGCGCTATATTGAGAATCAGATCCGTCAGACGTTTGGCTTTGCCGGGACGCCAATCCGAATACTGATTCGCGAGCGCAAGGGTGACAAAGAGTAGAAAAAATGAAGCATAAAACAGAATGGATAAAAGAATAGACAAAAAGAATAGGTGTAAAAGAGCAGAAAGAATAAAGACAGAATGATAAATGACAGAATGAATATTAACATAATAATCATGGGAAGGAAGTTTCGGATATGTGGTATGAATGGCTGATGGCCGGATTGTTTTTGATCGTGGGATACTTTTTCGGAAGTATCTCAACGGGTTATTTTTTAGGAGTCAGACATGGTCACGATATTCAGTCGGAAGGAAGCGGAAATATCGGCACGACCAACGCGCTTCGGACGATGGGGAAGGCAGCCGGCGCGATCACGTTTTTAGGGGATCTGGCGAAGGCGTTTATCCCGACGCTTTTGGTTCGTTTTCTGTATTGTTCCAAGATGGGATATGGGGAGGACCTGACTTACATCGTGACGTTGATCACGGGGTTAGGTGTTTTCATGGGACATATTTACCCGTTCTATCTGCATTTCAAGGGCGGCAAGGGAATCGCGGTTTCGGCCGCGGTTATCGTCGCGACTTCGGCAGACGGTGGGATCGGCGTGTGGATGATCTTCATCGGACTGGCGCTCTTTATTCTGATCGTGGGGATCACGCGTTATGTGTCTTTGGGATCGCTCGTTGTACTGTGGTATTTTCCAATCTATATTGTTCTCAAGTTCATGGATAGTCCGTACTTTCCGCTGGCGTTTTGTCTGGGGATGATATTCTTGACGCTCAGTTATATCAAGCATGCCGGAAATATCAAGCGTTTGCTGAATGGCACGGAGAGAAAGCTGTTCGAGAAAAAGGATAAGGTGGAGGTGGAAGAACAGGCAGAAGACCAGACAGGAAATCAGGCAGAAGATGAGGAAGAAGATATAAAAGAAACAGAAACCGGATCAGAAACAGAAGAAGATGAAGAAACAGAAGAAAAAGAATAAAATGAATTAAACTGCTTAATTTCACAGAATGTTCAATGTTGCCCTATATAATACATCAATGTTGATGACGCAGGATGATACATTACAGAAGGGTGACAAATAATTACAGGATGATTCATAACTACAGGAGGATACACTATCATGAGAAACGTAACCTTTTTAGGGGCCGGTAGCTGGGGGACAGCATTGGCTATCCTGTGCGCGAACAACGGACACAAGGTGACAATCTGGTCGGCGGTTGAGTCAGAACTTGAGATGCTCCGTGTCAATCGCGAGCACAAAGATCGTCTGCCGGGCGTGATCCTGCCGGATTCGATCGAAATCGAAGGAGACATCGAGAAGGCCTGCGAGAACCGGGACATCCTCGTATTCTCCGTGGCATCGCCATTTGTTCGTGCTACGGCGGAGCGTATCAAGCCATTTGTGAAAAAAGGACAGATGATCGTCAATGTGGCGAAAGGTATTGAGGATGGTACGCTGATGACACTTTGCGAGATCATCGAGGACGTGCTTCCGGATACGGACGTAGCCGTGCTTTCAGGTCCGAGCCACGCCGAGGAGGTATCGAAAGGAGTTCCGACGACGGTGGTTGTCGGAGCGCATAGTGAGAAGACGGCGACCTTTGTCCAGGACGTATTTATGGCATCGAACTTCCGCGTCTACACGAGCCCGGACATGATCGGAATCGAGCTTGGCGGTAGTCTGAAAAATGTCATCGCACTTGCAGCCGGCATCCTTGACGGTATGAATATGGGCGACAATACCAAGGCGGCCCTGATGACCAGGGGGATTGCCGAGATTTCGAGACTTGGTATGGAACTCGGTGGACAGATCGAGACCTTCAGTGGCCTCTCAGGCATCGGAGATCTGATTGTCACCTGTACATCGACACATTCGCGTAATCATAACTGCGGTTACCTGCTCGGACAGGGCAAGACGCTGGAAGAGGCAAAGAAGGAGATCAATCAGGTTGTCGAGGGTGTGAACACGGCGCAGGCGGCTATGAATCTCGCGAACAAGCATCATGTCACGATGCCGATCGTGGAGCAGATCAACGCGATTCTTTTTGAGAATAAGTCAACCAAGCAGGCAATGTACGATCTTCTCGAACGCGACAAGGTGGTTGAGTACAAGAGTCTGAAGTGGGATCGATGAAAAAACTTGCGGAATCCCGAAAAATATGGTATAATAACCAAGTTAAGTATTTAGTCTAAGGAGGATTAGAAAGTGAAAAAAGGTTTAGGAGCGGTGATGACGATCGCTGCTGCAGGTGTGTTATCGGTGATGTGCCTCATGGGTTGCTCGATGAGCGATGTTACGGAGAAGTTTGTCGGCGTGGCCAGCGGGTCAGCGGTATCCGGTAGCGGTGTAACAGGAAGTTCAGCCGAACTTGTTTCCGGACAGGCTGTTGATATCGAGGAGTATGACGCATTGGCGCTTGTTGAACTCGGCGAGTACAAGAATGTGCCGGTTGACTGTACGGTAACTGACGATGAGATTCAGACAGAGATTGACAAGCTTTTTGATGAGCATCCGAAGAAGCTGAAGAAGGGTACGGCCCAGAATGGTATGAAGGTGAACATCGACTATTCCGGCAAGTTGAACGGTAAGAAGTTTGACGGCGGTACGGCTAAAGGAACGACGATCAAGCTCGGTGAGAGCGGCATGATCCCGGGATTTGATGATGGTATCATCGGCATGAAGGTCGGCGAGAAGAAAGACGTCGAACTCACCTTCCCGGAGCAGTACGAGAACGATCCGGATCTGGCCGGCAAGAAGACGGTCTTCACAATGAAGTTGAACTATATCGAGGATCGCACGCTGACAGATGATTATGTGAAAAAATATACCGACTACAAGACGGTAGCTGAGTACAAAGAGAACACGAAGAAGACACTGGCTGACACCAAGAAGGCGGCTGCTGCCACGACCGCTATGGAGAAGGTCGCTGCCGATTCGAAGGTTAAGAGTGTTCCGGACACCCTGCTTCTTGCTGAGAAGGGAATGATGCGTTCCGAGATGGAGAACCAGATGGCGCAGTACGGTATGACGATCGCGGACGCGCTGGCTCAGACAGGTCAGGATGAGGCTCAGTTTGAGGAATATCTGACTGAGAAAGCGAAGACCATGTGTGAGACCGAGCTGATCATGGAAGCCATCGCGCTGAAGGAGAATGTCGATCTTTCTCAGGCATCGATCGACGCGTATTTGGAGCAGATGGGCAAGAACAGCCAGGACGGTACGACAGACAGTATTAAGAAGGCGTATAACACATACTATGGATATGCTATGCCGTTTGAGCATTATATCCGCAGTTCGTATATTTATCAGAAAGTCACTGAGATTGTAGGGAAAGCAGCCAAGATTATCGAGTAATCAGGAGGATCCCCATGGCAGATGCACAGGAGACCAAATTCGATATTACGTCCTACCTGAAGCAGGGTTTTGACGCGCTGCAGTGTGAAGAAATCCGCACCGGGCATGACGAACATGTCGACGTGTCTGTTTTCGCCAAGAAGGAGTTCACTTCACTACAGATGAAGGAAATCCGGACCGGCTTGAAAAATGGACTCGATGTCTCCGTGTATGCCAAAAAAGAACTCAGTTCCCACCAGATGCGTGAAGTACGCGCCGGTATGGAGCGTGGGATCAACATGACACCCTATGCCAACGTGCGATTGGAGCCTTTGACGATACGTGCGCTTGCCCTCGGTAAGGAGAATAATATCGACGCGATGGTTGCTGTCGGAAAGGGACATCAGGGGAAGGTAGTCATGGAATTCGTCCATGGACGTATGGTCGGATGTGATCTGCTCGAGCCGATGGATCGTGGGTATGATGCTGACCAGCTTGCCGCATTGATCGAGGCACATGAGAAGAATATCAATCTTGCGCCTTATTTATCACTGAATCTGTATGGAGTGCAACTTCGCGAATTGATCACCGGAATTGAAAACGGTGTCGATGTGTCGAAATACGCAGGCAACGGTTTTAACTGGATGCAGATGAAGGTTCTCCGTGAGTGCATGGAGAAAAAACTGGATGTTAAATCGCTGATGAATCCGGGATACACGCCGGATCAGATGCGTGAGATCGCAATTGGAATTGAACAGGGACTCAATGTTTCCAAGTTTGCCAAGATCGGACTTGAGCCGGAGCAGATGGCTGAGATCCGTGAGCAGGTAAGTAAAGAAGGTGACTACGAGGATCAGATCGATGATATCCTGGCAGGTTCTATTGTTTCTGAACTTTTGACGATGGACGATCTGCCGGAGATCGATTTCGATATCGGTTCCGAGGCTGAGAAGTTGCTGGAGCAGGAAGAGGTTGTCGATCCTGCCGTTGCTCTTGCGAAGGAATTGATCGGTAATATCAGCAAGGAAATTGATGATGCTGAAGAAATCGAGCAGGAGATCAAGCGAGATATTCATATCGAGCTTTCGGAAGATAAGATGACGGTTATCATGAACCTCACACAACCGTCCAACAGTGTCAAGATTGGCGTTCGTGAGGTTATGAGAGCACTTCGTGAGTTTGACGTCAAGCAGGGTATCAAGCAGGATGTCATCAAAAAAATGTGCGAAGAAGAGATGTATTTCACCGATATGGTGATCGCGGAAGGTAAGCCTGCGATCAAGGGTGAGGACGGACGATTCGTGTATCATTTCCGCAAGGAAGTGAAGTCGACACCAAAGCTTCTTCCGAACGGCTCTGTGGATTATAAGGGTATCGAACTTTTTGAAACCGTAGAAAAAGGTCAGCTGATCGCTGAGTATATTCCGGCAACGGCCGGTGAGTTCGGCTATGACGTGCAGGGCACGATCCAGACCCCGGAACGAGGTAAAGATCTGCCGACATTGAAGGGCAAAGGCTTTTGGATGTCGGATGATAAAAAGAAATACTATTCGGATCTCACGGGTATTATCGAGTGGATGGATGATGATTCGATCGAGATTCGCAACGTCTACAATGTGGATGGAAATGTTGACCTTGCAGTCGGAAATATCAACTTTGACGGCGATGTCAATATCGCCGGTGATGTGGAAGCCGGCTTTATGATCACAGCTTCCGGTAATATTTCCATCGCTGGCAACTGTGAGGCCTGCTCTATTTTTGCCGGTCAGGATGTCCTGATCAAAGGCGGTGTGCAGGGAAGAGGCGAAAGCGAGATCAATGCCGGCGGCGTGATCATCGGTCAGTTCTTCGAGTCCACCACGCTTCGCTGTGAGGGGGATATTACCTGTACCTATTTACTGAACTGTGATACAATCTGTGAGGGATTTTTGAAGGTGGCAGGCAGACGCGGCGTGATCATCGGCGGACATACGACAGCGAAGACGGGTATCGAGTGCTTCGGTATCGGCAATGTGGCCGAGTCCAAGTCAATCGTCGAGGTCGGCGTCGGTGACGGTGATTCCAGGGCCTATCAGGAACTGATGGATCGCTGTGAGAAGGTACAAAAAGATATCGATACACTGGAAGAAGGTATCGAAAAGATCATGAATATGGAGCAACGAGACGAGAAGGTTGAGCAGTTCTACGAGAAGTTGACCAAGGCGCTGTACACACAGAAGAAAGAGATCAAGGAACTGTTGGAAGAGCGCGAGATCCGTATCGTCAAGATGACCAGTCAGAAAAATGCCGAGATCGAGGTAAAGGGTACGGTGTATCCGGGCACACGAGTATTTATCAGCTCGGTTGTTTACCTGGTACGCGATACATTGAAAAATGTCAAGTTTGTCAAGCAGGATGGCAAGGTCGGATACGTGATACGAACCAAGTTGTAAGGTGTCGGTTCATTTTTATGGAGGCTGAGGATGGATGAAGCAGGCGTAAGGATGGCGCGGTACTTCGGTGCCATCATCGAGAATAGGGATTATATTACCAACCAGCACGCCCGTCGTGTTGGTATGATTACCTATGTGCTTCTGAACAAGCTTCGCAAGATGTATCCGGAATACGGGTTGAATGAGGAACAGGTAAAAATGATATCCAGCGCGGCGACACTACATGACGTCGGAAAACTTCGCCTGCCGGACAGTATCGTCAATAAGCCGTCGAGACTGACGGAAACGGAGTATGAGATCTATCAGAGTCATACGTATAAAGGCGAGAAGATGTTTAAGGATGTGGCAAAGCATCTTCCGAAGGACGACGAGGATCGTGCGTTTTTTAAGTATGCGGCTTCTATCTGCATGAATCATCACGAGCGCTATGAAGGGGACGGTTATCCTGAGAAAAAGAAGGGCGAGGAGATTCCGATCGGTGCGCAGGTGGTCGGCCTTGCGGACGCGTATGAGGATGCGCTCAGTGATCGTCTGCACAAAGCATCGATCTCCAAACTGGAAGTGTATGATATGATCCTGAACGGCGAATGCGGAACGTTTTCTCCGAGGGTGCTCAATGCGTTTATTTCCGCGCGTTCGGAGCTGGAAGAGTTGCTCGCGAGAGAAGAAAAATAAAAAAATATGTATTAGTCATTGGTCTTAATAGTAATATATTATCGACTCTTGTAGTCTAAATGCACAATATATTGTGAAAAACACGATTTTCCGCACTTTGTATTTCCGGTGCGGAATATTTTTTTTGTGTTTTATTGTTGACAAAATCGTCGTTTGGCGTTATAATTTGTTTCGTGACGTAACATTTTTGTAACAAATATGAAAGGGATGTAAGTAAATGAGACAGATTAAGAGAGTCGCAGCTACCGTGATTTCCTGCTTTTTCGGCGTTGCCGTATTGGCTTCGACGATGCAGGCTTCGGCAGAAGGTGTCGGAACGGAGCAGGGCCTCAGTGGTGCGATCGTACTTATCAATGATTTTTGTGCCCGTATCGCGAACGGTGAGCTTTTTGCAACAGATCCGCTTCTTCTGGTACAGGGGGATGAGGCCAGGGCCAGTGTGAATTCGGATGCCAATCTTGGCAATGATGAGACACCGTCCGATTCGGATGCTGTGACCGGTCCTGCTACGCAGATCGAGTCGGCGATTCAGGATGGAAAGCATATCAACCTGAACCTGAATTACAGCCGTCTTGGTATCGCGAATAAAGTCAGCAATTATCTGAATGTTCGTAAGAAGCCATCGAAGAAGGCGCGTATCGTTGGTAAGATGGTTAAGAATTCCGGATGTCACATCTACAAAGTGAAGAAGGGATGGGCCAAGATCGTATCCGGTAAGGTTACGGGATATGTAAAGACCGAGTTCCTCACTATGGACGAAGAGGCTGAGGCTATCGTGCCGGAGGTTGGTCGTGACTGTGTTGAGATCATGACGGATTCACTGAATGTGCGTGCACTGCCTTCGACATCGGCTCCGATTTATTCGGTATGTGATGCCGGTGAGGAGTTCGAGATCAAGAAGGAAGATGTGGATCAGGCGTTCCTTGAGAAGATCATTAAAAAGGAGAACATATCTAAGGCGGCGATCGAGCGTGCCGGTGGTATGGACAATCTCCTTGCTCATATGAATGAGTTTATCTGTATCATGGTGGATGATGATTACGCGTTTGTTTCGAAGGAGTACGTAAGAGAGCAGTTTTCTCTGAAGCGTGCCACTAAGGTTAAGTACGATCCGCAGACCGGTGAGAGTTCCGGAAACTACGGAATCGTATCCTACGCGATGCAGTTCCTCGGTAATCCGTATGTATGGGGCGGAACGAGTCTGACTCACGGATGTGACTGCTCCGGATTTGTAATGCAGATCTGGGCACACTTCGGTAAGGGGCTTCCGCACAGCTCGGCTGCACAGGCAAGCTGCACGACGAGTGTTTCGAATCCGAGACCGGGTGACCTGTTCTTCTACGGAAGCGGCGGTGTCAGCCATGTAGCAATGTATATCGGCGGTGGTCAGGTTATCCATGCAAGTAATCATCGCGATGGTATCAAGATTTCAAATGCTTACTACAGACATCCGTTAAAGATCGGAAGACCATGATGAATCAGGATTCTTATTATGACATTGTAATTATTGGGGCAGGCGCTTCGGGACTGATGAGCGCCTGCCTTTTGGCGTGTTCCGGGAAGACGATTTTAGTGTTGGAAAAAGAAGGTCGTGTCGGTCGTAAGCTTTCTGCGACCGGAAACGGCCGATGCAATCTCACCAACCTGGATATGGACTGGAAACACTATTACGGTGATCGCGATTGGGTAAATACGGTTCTTGAAAAAGTAAGTCCTGCGCGTGTGATCGATGTTTTTGAAGAACTTGGTGTCCTGACCAGAGAAAAGGACGGTTATGTGTATCCGCACAGTAATCAGGCAGCAACGGTGATCGGCGCGTTGTATCGCGGCTGTAGAAAACCGAATATAAAGATCGAACTGGAGCAGCGTGTGACAGAGGTGCGGTGCAGTGAGTATCATGATGCCGGGCTGGCTTTGTCTGAGCGGGATGTGATCGATGTGGATCCGGAGAGCGGTGCGGTTGTTGGAGTTCCGTCGCGATTTGAAGTGGAGACAGAGGATAAGGTATATGGCTGCGAGACGCTGATCATGGCGACCGGCGGACCGGCCGGCCTCGAGCAGGGTGGCTGTGACGACGGATATGATTTCGCTCGATCGCTTGGGCATTCGGTGACAAAAGTGTATCCGGGACTGACCGGTATGCATGCAGCCGGACGATGGTGGAAGGAAGTTGCCGGCACCAGAGTGCAGGGTGGCTTTACCCTCTTTGTTGATGGGAAACGTCAGGGGACGGAGATCGGTGAGATTCAGATCACGAAGACCGGTGTCAGTGGGATTCCGGTATTTCAGATGTGTCGTCTGGCGGCAGAAGGCCTGGAGACCGATAAGCAGGTATATGGCGAGATCGATTTTGTTCCGTCGATGGATATGCCGGCGTGTGAGCGCTGGATCGAAGTGAACGGGATCGAAGGTTTGGTTCCGACGAAGTGGATCGCAGTGTTTGGTAACGGTAAGAAAAATGCAGCGCAGCTTGCGAAGGAATTGAAGCATTTTGAATTCACGATAACGGATACGTACGGCATTGAGAAGGCGCAGGTGAGTGCCGGTGGTGTGCCGGTGGATGAGGTGTCGCCGGAGAGTTTTGCAAGCCGGAAGTGTGACGGGGTGTATGTGCTTGGAGAACTCCTCGATGTGGATGGACTGTGCGGGGGGTATAATCTTCATCTGGCGTGGGCTAGTGCGATTCTCGCCACGGAAGACATCCAGAAGAATAATTGAGAAATAACGGAATCCGGCTTATATTTTCACGCGGGACTGCGCTTGCGCCTGGTTCCTCATGAAAACAATATGCGGATACCTTAAGAACTATATTGATTTTATTATAGAAAGTGATTGATCATATGCTAGAGTTAGGACAGATTAAAATACGGGTTCAGGATGCGCCGGTGGATGAGAAGGCGTACTTGCGGGAGTATGCTGCGAATAAGCTTGGGATTTCGGCTGAGGAGATGCGGAAGTTCGAGGTTTA
>JAEEGM010000071.1 GCA_016280325.1 Eubacterium sp.
CGATGTCTCTCTCCTCCAGATACTTCATCACTCCGCCGGCGGCATCCAGACCAAAGGCACTCCCACCGCCGAGTACGATTGCGTGCACGAACTGCGCCGCCATCAAAGGATTCAGTAGTTGTGAGTCCCTCGATGCCGGACCGCCACCTCGCACATCCAGTCCCGCACGCATTCCTTCCTTACTGACAAACACCGTGCATCCGGTCGCGGCGTCTTTATTCTCTGCCTGTCCAATCCCGATCCCCGGGATATCGGTAATCTTTATTTCCTTCAAAGCGATCCCTCCTCATTTCATATGACATGGTCCGACGCGAAATGCGTAATCCGAATCGCGTTTGTCGGACTTCTTATTATAACACAATTCGGCACCCCCGTCAAGGAAGTGCCGAAAATACGTCGATTTTAGCCATACTGTTTTTTGATATAGGTTTCCATAGGTGTCGAAAAGACCGGGAATGATATGTCACAATAATTCGGCGATTTCCAGGATCATCTTTTCGCTTTTTTCCCAGCCGAGGCAGGCATCCGTGATCGACTTGCCATAGACGCCCTCACCGATTTTCTGGTTGCCGTCTTCGATATAACTCTCCACCATGAACCCCTTGACCATCGATTTGATGTCCGGATTGTGCCTGCAGGCATGGAGAACATCTTTCACGATACGAGGTTGTTCAAATGGATTCTTTCCGGAGTTTGCATGGTTCGTATCGACAATCACCGCCGCGTTCTTCAGACCGAATTCTTCATATGCCTCGTACAGCCGGATCAAGTCCTCGTAATGATAATTCTGCTGCGTCTGGCCAAGCTTATTGGTGTAGCCGCGAAGGATGGCATGGACATGTTTATTTCCGTCAGAATGTACTTCCCAGCCACGGTAAATAAACGTATGTCCATGCTCCGCGGCAAGGATGGCATTCATCATGATGGAATAATCTCCCGATGTCGGATTTTTCATTCCTACCGGTACACTTATTCCGCTCGCGACCAGACGATGCTGTTGGTCTTCGACGCTCCTGGCGCCGACAGCGACATAACCGAGGAGATCCTCTAAATACTGGTAATTTTCAGGATAGAGCATCTCATCTGCACAGGAGAACCCGGTTTCGCTGACCGCTCTCATATGGAGCCGACGCGTTGCTATAATGCCCTTGAACATATCCGGTTTTTCGTTCGGGTCCGGCTGATGAAGCATGCCCTTGTACCCTGCCCCGGTGGTTCGCGGTTTATTGGTATAGATTCTCGGGACAATGACGATCTTGTCCTCTACCCGGTCCTGGATCTTTCGCAGTCGCAACGTATAGTCAATCACGCTGTCCTCATTGTCCGCGCTGCAGGGCCCGATGATAAGAAGAAGTCGGTCGTCCCTTCCTTCAAAAACACTTTTGATCATCCGGCTTCTTTTTTCAACATCCGTGTTCATCTGGCTTGTCAAAGGATACATTTCCTTCACCTCAGCCGGAAGTGCCAGTCTGCGATCAAATAACATACTCATGATTATTTCTCCCCCTAAAAAGGTTATTATTTTACCTTTATTGTAACGGTAACCGTTTTACTACCCGATTTGTAGGAAACGGTACCTCCCGCGGTCACCTTGACCTTGATCTTATAGGTACCCTTTTTTGTTTTCTTTTTAATGGTGATCGTTCCGGTCTTTTTATTAAGAGAAAGCGCTTTCTTCGCTTTTTTACTACCGGATGCAAGGGCGTATTTTACCGTGCCCTTCGCGTTTTTAACAGTGATCGGCGATACTTTCTTGGCCTTTTTCTTAAGAACGCTTGCCTTCACCTTAATCGTCTTTGTCGTGACCTTTATCGTGTTTGCTTTTTTTTCATTACTGAAATGCTTGTTAAGGGTAGCAACAAGTTTATCAGGATCATACATCGGTGCATCGATGGTTCCGTCCTCAGCCATGGTCATCATCTCATAATCCGGTTTTGCTCCCGGATCTATGCTCTTATAATCCTTAGTAGTCATAATACTGGTGGATGAGCTCTGATAAAAATTACAGTCTCCCGGATTCACCAGCATCGAAGCATTACAACCACCGCCACCGGAGGTCTCACCGATTATCGGGATACCGGCCTCCTTCGCCAGACATGGCATCGTATTCCCGCAGGAAAAGGAATGTCTTGTTATCATGATCGCATAATTGAAACCGTACTTTACTTCATCATCTTTTTCGTCAATTACACCATCAAGGTTTTTGTCAGCCGAGTATATGTCCTTCCTCTTATACTGATTGTTTGCGCCAATATGATAATCGTATGATTTCCCTTCAAACATCATGCCGAGCATAAACTGCATAACCTGATCGCTTCCTCCACCGTTTGTCGTAAGGTCGATTACAAAATTATCACATTTTTTTTCTTTCGCAAGTTCAAGAGCCTCGATAAATGGTTTCTCGCCGGATTTCATCCGAATCACTTCATCCTTGAATCCGTCAAACCGAAAGACTGCGGTATTCTTAAATACGTAGAGGTATGCCACTTCGCCTGCAACCTCATCCGTCCACGTTTTTACCGGCTTACCGAATCCTTTTTCACGGAGCGGATTCAGTTTCATGTTGAGAGTTGGTTTTTCGTTATTCAGTTTCCCGACAGTCGTAGAGACCACATTCGCCACCGCATCATCCTTGAAAAGCCTATTGTATTCTTTGGCAAGTTCTGTCTGATCCATATTATCATCGTTAAACAATGTCATAAAATAATTATTACTGAAAAATGCGTGTCCGCCGTCAAATAAGAGACAATCCAACATGTATGTCCCGAGCACATATTCTGCTTTGTTGGTCGATGTGAGATACTTTTTCATAAGCGCAACATCGATGTCCTTATACTTGCCCCCTTCGGTCAGCGTCTTATCAAAGCCGCCGGGTGTCTTCAGTTTCTCCACGAACTCCGGCGATCTTGCTCTGCCCGGTCTTCCATAGAGGTTCTCAAGCACGAAACAGAGCTCTCTGTATGCGTAATCAGCCACATCAGCTCCTCTGGTTATCACATTAAACTGCTCATTTTCTTTCTTCTGAACGAATTCCGTAGGATCCGCATGAGTAGCATCAATTCGTGTCAGATAGATACTACCGTCCATATACTCAGAATAGGTGAGGCTTTGGCAGAATACATCCGATATGGTAGACAGAGGCATGTACACATGCCCGTCCTCAGCGTGCAGGTCGATCCCGTATTTTGAGAAGTCGTAAGTCGTAACCGGTTCTTCCATAACCTTCTCCGAGGTGGACTGTACAAAATCCACACCGGTTCTGTCAAACTTTCCGACGATAAATCCGTAGAACCCGGCAAAGTTCATTGTATCAGCGGCTGTATCCAGTTTCAGCTCACTTCCGGTTGCACCGGTATTTTTGTTCTTGCCTACGACCGTATATTCATCGCCGCTTCCTGTCAGTGTATAATCGGCATCCTCTTCGTAGATAAGATCCAAATACTGCTCAACATCAACATAGGGGATGTGCTCCATATCCGATCGAAACAGGCAGGTAAGCTCTGTCTTTTTACTATCATCCATATCATAGGTAGTTACCTGTTTTTTAGTAACGGTTGTTGCTGTTTCCGCGTTCGCAACGCCTGGGACAAATAAAAACGCCCCGAGAGACAGCCCCGCAACCAGCAAACTCTTTCTCAGATTCATCTTCATCATAACAAAATACCTCCTTCGATTGTGTGATGGTCCCCATTATACAGGAAAGTCTCTGCTTTCGCAAGGACTTTTTCGAATAAAAACCTTGCGCAAACACGGCTTTTCTGTTATAGTTTAGCCGATTGTAACTCTGTTTGGATATAGAAGGAGTATCCGGCGGATCATTCTGAAAGGAAATATCATGAAATGAAAGAAGGCTTTGGAAGCCGGTTAGGCTTCATACTGGTAAGTGCAGGATGTGCTGTCGGAATCGGAAATGTTTGGAAGTTTCCTTATATCGCCGGCCAAAACGGCGGAGCTATTTTTGTGCTCTTTTATCTGCTGTTTCTGGTGCTCATGGGCGTACCGGTACTGACTATGGAGTTGTCCATCGGTCGTGCCACAGGGAAAACCATCATCGGCGCCTATCGGTCTCTCGAGAAGCCCGGGCAGAAATGGCATATTCACGGTTGGCTTTGTATGATAGGATGCTATATCCTGATGATGTATTACACGACAGTTGCCGGCTGGATGCTCGCTTACTTTTGGAAATTCCTGATCGGAGATTTCGAAAGGGTTTCCTCCGATGCGGTACCGGATGTCTTCGGAAAAATGCTTGATAATCCGACGGAGATGATCATCTTCATGGGAATTGTAGTTGTCGTCGGTTTTCTGGTGCTGAGCTTCGGCGTGAAAAACGGCCTCGAGCGTGTAAGCAAGGTGATGATGATCGGCCTTCTGTTGCTTATCATTGTATTGGCCGTCAACTCCGTGCTGCTTCCGGATTCCGGCGAGGGACTAAAGTTTTACCTGATGCCAAACTGGGCCAACGTTGAGAAGTCGGGATTTTTCAAGATGATAACCGATGCGATGAACCACGCGTTTTTCACGCTGTCTATCGGTATCGCGTCAATGGAGATTTTCGGAAGTTATATGTCAAAGAAAAAGACGATTACTGGCGAAGCCTTACGTATCGCCAGTTTGGATACGTTTGTTGCCATCATGGCCGGACTGATCATTTTTCCGGCATGCTTTTCATACGGAATCCAGCCCGATAAGGGACCATCGCTTATCTTCGTGACTCTCCCCAGTGTATTTGTGAACATGCCCGGCGGGCGCATATGGGGGACGCTGTTCTTCCTGTTTATGGTCTTTGCCAGCTTCTCGACGGTGACGGCTGTGTTTGAAAACCTGGTGGGTAGTTTGATTGATAACCTGAACCTGTCCCGCATTAAGTCCGTACTGATAAACCTTGTGTTTATGCTGCTTGCGAGTCTCCCCTGTGTGCTCGGATACAATGTACTTTCCGGATTACATCTGATCGGCGGCAGGGATATTCTCGACAGCGAAGACTTTATCGTGAGCAATTTCCTTTTACCGATCGGCGCGCTTGTTTTTACTATCTTTTGTTCTTACAAGTTCGGTTGGGGCGCGGACAAATATCTTGCGGAAACCAACACGGGTGAAGGTATAAAAATGAGCCGAAAACTGACATGGTATTTTAAATTTGTTTTGCCGGTGCTGATCCTGATACTCTTTATAACAGGATTGATTCCGCATCAATAATAGAGAAAGTTGAGAAGTAAGCAATGAGCGATTATAGAATCCGCGGGACAGCGGCAGATGGACAGATACGGTTTTTGGCAGCGACTACGTGCGGTGTAGTCGAGAAGGCGAGAAATCATCATAACACCAGCCCGGTTATGACAGCAGCACTTGGCAGGCTGATGACCGCCGGTCTGTTGATGAGTGCGGATATGAAGGGTGAGAAGGATCTTCTGACATTACAGATTCGCGGAGACGGTCCCGGACAGGGATTGATCGTAGCGGCGGATTCAAGAGGCCATGTGAAGGGGTATCCGATCGAGCCGCATGTGCTCATCCCGGCCAATGACAAGGGAAAACTTGATGTGAGGGGAGCACTCGGACACGGCACACTCAGCGTGGTACGCGACAGCGGATACGCGGAGCCGTATTCCAGTCAGATTGAACTTATCTCCGGTGAGATTGCGGAGGACATTACCTATTATTACGCGACATCGGAGCAGACCCCGTCGTCGGTGGCGCTCGGTGTTTTGATGAATAAAAATAATACCGTGGCGCAGGCAGGCGGATACCTTATTCAACTCCTGCCCGGAACGGAGGATTCTCTGATCGATACACTGGAAGCCAGGTTGAAAGAGATCGATTCTGTGACGACACTTCTTCAGTCCGGTAGATCACCGGAGGATATCATAGAAGAAATACTGGATGGCTTCATCCCGCAGTTTGCCGACGAGAAACAGGAGGTGTCATTTTTCTGCGACTGCTCGAGGGAAAAAGTCAGCAAGGTCCTTATCAGCCTAGGGAAGCAGGAATTGCTTGATATGGTTAATGACAAAAAACCGGTTGAGGTGCACTGTCATTTTTGCAATACGAATTATGTTTTTTCGATCCGCGAGATTGAGGAGATTATCGAGGGATTGTAACTCGGTAAGGGAAGAATGCTTCGCATTCTTTCCCGGGCGGCGCGCTCGTGGCAGACCTCATCTTCTCCGTAAAAATAAGAGGCCTCTTCGAGACCTCTTATTTTTACGGAGAAGGAGAGATTTGAACAATCCCCCTGCTC
>JAEEGM010000072.1 GCA_016280325.1 Eubacterium sp.
CAACCCCGCCCAACCCCGCCCAACCCCGCCCAACCCCGCCCAACCCCGCCCAACCCCGCCCATCCTCACCCCGGTTAGCCGGGGTGGGCGTGCGCCCCAACCCCGCCTAGCCACCGCCCAACCCCGCCCATCCGCCGCTTCCACGAGATTTTTCATTTTCTTGTTGAAAGACGGGCGGTTTTCTGATACAATAATGTAGTGTATGTATGTTCACATATATAAATAAGAAATCGCGATACTGCTCAGCGAGGAGGAACAAGCATAAAAGTGCAGAAAACAAGATAAGAGCGGGGAGCAAGTACCAAGCGGGAAGCAAGTACCAAATCCCGGTGGGGAAACCCACCCAAAAGAAATCCCGGTGGGGAACCCCACCCAAAAGAAAAAAACAAAAGAAGAAAAGAAGGATAGAACTATGGGACTGATAACTAAGATTGTAGGAACACACAGCGAGCGCGAGGTAAAGCGCGTCACGCCGATCGTGGACAAGATCGAGGCGTTGGAGCCGGAGATGCAGGCTCTGTCGGACGAAGAACTGAAAGCAAAGACCGACGAATTCAAAGGAAGATTGGCAGGGGGAGAAACCCTCGATGATATCCTGCCGGAGGCGTACGCCGTCGTAAGAGAAGCATCGAAGAGAACCATCGGCCTCAGGCACTTTCGCGTACAGTTGATAGGTGGTGTGATCCTCCACCAGGGACGAATCACCGAGATGCGTACCGGTGAAGGAAAGACGCTCGTATCGACGCTGCCGGCTTACCTGAACGCTCTGGAAGGAAAGGGCGTCCACATCGTGACGGTCAATGACTACCTGGCACACCGTGATGCGGAGTGGATGGGAGCGATCCATCGTTTCCTCGGCCTGACCGTAGGTGTGATCCTGAACTCCATGGATAACGACGAGCGCCGTGAGGCGTATAACTGCGATATCACCTATGCGACGAACAATGAACTGGGCTTCGATTACCTGCGTGACAACATGGTGATCTACAAGGAGCAGCTCGTACAGCGTGAACTCAACTACGCGATTGTCGACGAGGTGGACTCGGTCCTGATCGATGAGGCGAGAACGCCGCTCATCATCTCCGGATCGAGCGGAAAGTCGACCAAGATCTACGAAGCCTGCGACAACTTCGTTCGTCAGTTGAAGCGTGGTACCGAGAAAGAACTCTCCAAGATGGACCTCATTATGAAGGAAGAGGCCAATGAGACCGGAGACTATGTAGCCAACGAGAAGGAGAAGACCGCCAACCTGACACAGCAGGGTATCGAAAAGGCGGAGCGTTTCTTCCATCTGGAAAACCTGGCGGATCCTGAGAACCTGGAGATCCAGCACTGCATCAACCTGTCACTTCGCGCGCACGCGCTGATGCATCGCGACAAGGACTATGTGGTACAGGATGATCAGGTGCTGATCGTCGATGAGTTCACCGGCCGTATCATGCCGGGAAGACGTTATTCCGACGGCCTTCATCAGGCGATCGAGGCGAAGGAGAAGGTTAAGGTTAAGCGAGAGTCGAAGACATTGGCGACGATCACGTTCCAGAACTTCTTCAATAAATATAATAAAAAATGCGGTATGACCGGTACGGCGGTAACCGAGGAGAAAGAGTTCCGTGAGATCTATGGCATGGACGTCGTAGAAGTACCGACGAACCTTCCGGTTCAGCGTATCGATCAGCAGGATTCCGTATACAAGACAAAGCGTGAGAAGTTGAACGCCGTGGTTCATGATATTCAGGAAGCACATGAGAAGGGACAGCCGGTACTCGTCGGAACGATCAACATCGATTCGTCCGAGGAGATCTCAGCCATGCTGAACAAGGTCGGTGTCCGTCATAAGGTGCTGAACGCAAAATTCCATGAGATGGAGGCCGAGATCATCGCCGATGCCGGCCAGAAGGGAGCCGTGACCATCGCCACCAACATGGCCGGTCGTGGTACCGATATCCAGTTGGGCGAGGGCGTGAAGGAACTCGGAGGCCTGAAGATCATCGGTACCGAGCGTCATGAGTCGAGACGTATCGACAATCAGTTGCGCGGTCGTGCCGGCCGTCAGGGAGATCCGGGTGAATCGAAGTTCTATATCTCACTCGAAGACGACCTGATGCGACTCTTCGGCGCACAGAATCTGATGAATATGTTCAACTCTCTGGGAATCCCGGAGGGCGAGCAGATCCAGCACAAGATGCTGACCAACGCCATCGAGCGTGCCCAGAAGAAGATCGAGAGCAACAACTACGGTATCCGTAAAAATCTTCTCGACTACGATCAGGTCAACAATGAGCAGAGAGAGATCATCTATGCTGAGCGTTTCCGTGTACTTGACGGAGACAACATGCGCGATGTCGTACTCGGCATGATCGAGGAGCAGGTAGAGCGTTATGTCGGTCATGTGGTCGGAGAAGATCAGGGACCGACAGCAGAGAATATGGCAGAGCTGAATGAGCTGCTTCTGCCGATCATCCCGATGGAGCCGATCCAACCGGCTGACTATGAGGGTAAATCAAAAGAAGAATTAATGCAGGAGATCAAGGAACGCGCAATCCACCTCTATGAAAGTAAGGAAGCGGAGTTCCCGGAGCCGGAGCAGATCCGCGAGATCGAGCGTGTCGTAATCCTTCGTGTGACCGACTCGCACTGGATGAACCACATCGACGATATGGATCAGCTTCGCCAGGGAATCGGTCTGCAGAGTCTCGGCCAGCGTGATCCGGTGGTTGAGTACCGTATGCAGGGCTTTGACATGTTCGAGGAGATGATCACCTCGATCCGTGAGGAGACCGTCCGCACGCTGATGCACGTGCGTATCGAGCAGAAGGTAGAGCGTGAGCAGGTGGCTGAGGTAACAGGAACGAACAAGGATGACTCGGCAGCACCGACGCAGCGCAAGGTGGAGCAGAAGATCGGACGCAACGACCCGTGTCCGTGTGGCTCCGGCAAGAAGTATAAGCATTGCTGCGGCCGCTAAACATAAGCTTGTGGCCTAAAGAAGTGACTGAAAGGATATAAAAATGGTAGCACTGGATAACATTCGAATCGAGCTTCAGGGGTTCGAGAAGCCGCTCGAGGAAGTGAAAAACAGCCTGAACCTCGAGGATAAAAAGCTCCGCATCCAGGAATTGGAGCGAAACATGGAAGCGCCGAACTTCTGGGATGACGCGGACGCGGCATCGGCTTCGATGAAGGAAGCCAAGGATCTCAAAGGCATCGTGGAAGAGGCGGATAGTCTGACATCCGCTTATGACGATATCATGACGCTGATCGAGATGGGAAATGAAGAGAATGACGAATCTCTGGTGCCGGAGGTTGAAAACGAATTCGAAGAATTTAAAACCAGATTTGACACATTGCGCGTATCAACGATGCTGACCGGCGAGTATGATACGGAGAACGCGATCCTCACTCTCCATGCGGGAGCGGGCGGTACCGAGAGTTGTGACTGGGCAAGCATGCTCAGCCGTATGTATCAGCGCTGGGCGGATAAAAAGGAATTCAAGGTGGAGATTCTGGATTCCCTGGACGGCGATGAAGCCGGACTGAAGTCCATCACGATGCAGATCGAGGGGCCGAATGCCTACGGATATTTAAAGAGTGAGCACGGTGTACACCGTTTGGTGCGTATCTCGCCGTTCAACGCACAGGGGAAGAGACAGACCTCGTTCGTATCCTGTGACGTGATGCCGGATATCGAGAGTGATATCGACATCGAGATTGCGGACGATGATATCCGTATCGATACGTACCGCTCGAGTGGAGCCGGCGGACAGCATATCAACAAGACATCCTCGGCAATCCGTATCACGCACTTTCCGACCGGAATCGTGGTACAGTGTCAGAACGAGCGCTCGCAGCATATGAATAAAGACAAGGCGATGCAGATGCTGAAGACGAAGCTTCTCATCCTCAAGCAGCAGGAAAACCTGGAAAAAGAGCAGGGAATCCGCGGCGAGGTGATGGAGAACGGCTTCGGAAGCCAGATACGTTCCTACGTCATGCAGCCATATACGATGGTGAAGGATCTTCGTACTGAGGCGGAGACCGGAAATGTTCAGGCAGTCATGGACGGGGATATTGACCTTTTTATGAATGCCTATTTGAAGTGGGTAAATGAGAACTGACGGTGAAGAAACACGGAACGACTGAATTATGGAAGCACTACCTTATCTCACCAGGAGGGATAGCCTATGAAGGAAGTTGTTTGCTTTTTCTTGAAAGGACGCGAATTCGGCGTTGATGTCTCACAGATGAAGACGATCGCGCACAGAGCCGAGCTTCAGCCACGCGAGGGCCTGCCGGAATTTGTCAAGGGGATCGTCGATATTCACGGTGAACAGATCCCTCTGGTGGATGTGGATCAGCTTCTTCAGATCCCGACCGGCAACGAGCGGAACGAGAAGCGAAATGTGATCTTCAACACCTCGTGTGGCTCCTTTGCCATTGAGTGTGACGGCATCTCGGAGATTGTCTCGGTAGAGGATAGCAGTGTCCGGGGTGTGCCCGGATTTTTCAGTGAAGACAAGACGGACTATGCGGATTGCGTGATACAGAAAAAGAATCACGCACTCGTGTTGGTGATAAACCCCGACCGGCTTTTGAACAGGGAGCAGAGTGCTTCTTTGAAAAAGATCATCGACGAGATCGAGGAGGAACGTCGGGAAGCCGAAAGACTGCGCCGTGAAGAGGAGCGCCGTCGCAAGGAAGAAGAGAAGAAAAAACGCGAAGAGGAGATTGCTCGCATGCAGGAAGAAGCGGGCGAATCCGACGCGAAGGAGGATAACAATGAGTAAGATAGCAGTATTGGGATACGGAACGGTAGGATCCGGTGTGGTAAAGGTGCTTGAGACCAACGCCTCGATCATCACGGAGAAGGCCGGCGAGACAATCGAGGTGAAGCGGGTACTGGATCTGCGGGATTTCCCGGGCGATCCGGTGCAGTCGATCGTAACCCATGAGTTCACGGATATAGAGCAGGATGAGGAGATCTCTGTCGTTGTTGAGACGATGGGAGGTACTAAGCCGGCGTATGACTTTGTCAAGCGCTCCATCCTCGCCGGGAAGAGCGTGTGTACCTCGAATAAGGCCCTGGTGGCTGACCACGGGACGGAGCTGATCCGCCTGGCGAAGGAGAAGGGAGTTCACTTCTTCTTCGAGGCGAGCGTCGGCGGCGGAATCCCGATCCTCAGACCGCTTTCGCGGTGCCTGGTGGCCGACGAGCTGCTTTCGATCGACGGAATCCTGAATGGAACGACCAACTTCATTCTGACCAAGATGGCGGATGAAGGTTCGGCGTATGAAGATGTGCTGAAGGAGGCACAGGCGCTCGGATATGCGGAGGCAGATCCGACGGCGGATGTGGAAGGTTATGACACCTGCCGCAAGATCGCGATCCTGACGGCGCTGGCGTACGGTGCGCAGGTTGATTATGAGGACATCACGACAGTCGGAATCTCGAAGATTACGGCTACCGATATCGCCTATGCGAAAAAAATGGGCCGGGTGATCCGTTTGCTGGGATCCAGTCGGCGTGAGAACGGCAA
This sequence comes from Eubacterium sp., assembly GCA_016280325.1. Taxonomy (GTDB): domain Bacteria; phylum Bacillota; class Clostridia; order Lachnospirales; family Lachnospiraceae; genus Eubacterium_F. The sequence goes on from JAEEGM010000072.1 coordinate 5,538, forward strand.
GCTCTACGCTCTCGTAGCACCGTTCATCCTCGGTGAAGAGGACCCGCTTTACAGCGTAAACGGCGTATTCAACGCGATCAAGGTGACCGGAAACATGCTCGGTGAGGTGATGTTCTACGGACAGGGTGCCGGCAAGGAGGCGACCGCCAGTGCCGTGGTAACGGATATCGTGGAAGCCGTGAAGAACCGTGACATCCCGGTGGAGATCCGTTGGGACGAGAGAAAACAAGTAGTCGAGTCGATGGATACGATGAAAAATCGCTTCTTCGTGCGTCTTGAGACCGCTGAGAAGGACAAGGCAGTAGAGGTGTTCGGAGGAAAGACGGTCATCGACGGCGTGGCGGACGGAGAGTTCGGACTCGTGACCGAAGAGATGACAGAGAAGGAATTTGATGCAAAAATAGCCGGATTCGCGACATGCAGGTCGACGATCCGCTATAAATAATGGAGATAACAGATGGTTTCAAATGGTCAGATAACCGGGATGATCCTGGCGATCCTCGTTCCGATGATCGTGGTTTGCGCGCTCTTTGTCTATATGAAGCGTCGCGTCCGGCTGAAGGGGTTTATCATCGTATTTTTCTTCGGTGTGGCAGGATTCATCTGGCAGGCATTTATCAAGAGTTATATTATCGCCTTCGCGGTTTCGCCGCTGGGACAGAGTGAATTTTTCCAAAGTGGCGTCGGCCTTGTCTGCGGGCAGGCAATCTCGTCTCTTTTGGATGCTGCTTTTGTGGCGCTGGCGTTGGTATGGGCGCTGTATTTCTGCAACCTGCGCGACGTTGAGTTGAAGAGGGCACCGATGATCGGACTCGGCTTTGGCTGTGCGTACGCGATCATGAATTATATCGTTCGTTATGCGCCGTATCTGGTGCGCGCGTTCAAGATCCGCTCGGGAACCTTTACGGGAACGGAGCAGGAACTCCAGGAGGTTCAGGGGCTCACGGTTGAGAACATGTATCTGTTCATCCTCTCGTGTGTGCTCTACACCGTGGTTATCGTCGGTGTGACGCTGCTGATGGGATTTTTCCATCGGAATCACTTCCGCGGCCGGACATTTTTGGCAGGCCTGATTCCGTCCTTCCTCATCGGATTTCTGAATGTCCTTTTCCCGGTCCTGATGTCGGACATGGTATCGGCGGTTATCTACAACGTATTGCTGGCGCTGTTCGCCTGCTATTCGATGTGGTTTTTGACAGGGTACTTCAAAACGGGAAAACTGATGATTGCAAAGGATAAGCCGGCGGATGTGCTTCTTCCGAAGGAGGACGGATCCGGTAAGGGCGGAAAAGGCGGTAAGGTTCAGAAAAATACCCAGAAGGCTAACTTTACCTATGCCGGGAATAAGAAGAAGCTAAAGAAATGATTGAAAAATGAACACATGGCGTGAAAAAATGCATGAAAAAAAGGCATCCGTATGGATGCCTTTTATAATATGCTTTTAACTTTTGCCTGTCTGTTCGCCCGATGCATGGCTTCGCGTCGGATACGCCGTCGCTTGTCCGATCAGCTCTCAGCCAGGATTGACTCGATCGTTGACTGAATCTGATCCGGATCGAACGGCTTCTGCATGAACTCAAGAGCACCACGCTTGATAGCCTCTACCATCTTTTCTTTCTGTCCGGCTGCGGTGACCATGATGACATTGGCGTCCGCGTCCTCCTCGATAATTAAATCCAGAGCTCCGAGTCCGTCCATCACCGGCATAGTGATATCCAGTGTGACGATATCGGGTTTCAATTCGCGGTATTTTTCAATACCTTCTTCTCCATTTTTTGCTTCACCGACGACTTCGTGTCCGAACCGCTCAAGGATGTTGGCTAACATCCTGCGTGAGGTACGGGAATCGTCGACAATCAAAATCCTTGCCATGTTGATTCTTCCTCCCATTATTACTTTTATGACTTGTCAAATGCTGATAGTTTAATCGAATTTGACGATCAGATTGCATTTTTTACCTTCCAGGAATACCGGAAGAGAGTAGTATTCACCACTCGAGTCGATCGCCTCGTCGAAGGAGAGCTTCGGAGGCATCATATCCATTGAAATATTCTGGAAACTGAGCTCGGCAGCGTACAGGCCGTTGACACAGTTGGTGAACTCGGCAATGGAATCCAGCGCATCCTCGTCAACCACTCCAAACTCTTCCTTGGCATAGCCGTCTGCCATCATCAGGATATCATCGTCCTCGCCGGTAAATCCGAGCAGGCACTGATAGTCGCCGATGGTGTGCTGGTAAGCTGCGTACTTCGGCTTTCCACCCGATACGAACTCACCCGGTGCGATTCGGATAAAGGTGTTGATGAAACGCACGATATTCCGCAATGTCAGACCAATCAGGTCGAGATAGCGCTTGTCCGGCACATCGACAAAGGCCGGCAGCATTCCTTCGATATTGGCATCACGAATAGCCTTCATGATCGAGTTCGAGAAATCGTTCTCTTTCTGGAAGGCTGTAAGGTTATAGTCAATCTCATCGTGGCTTAAACATCCGTTCTCATCCAAAGCCTGCACGAAAAGCAGGTACGGATTGCTCTGAAGACCAAGCAGATAGTTGACATCGGACTCGGTCAGATACCCCTTTTTTACAGCGAGATCACCGAAACGTTCATCGGATTGCACCTGAAGGTAGTTTAGCTCCATCACCTGGCTGGATGTCAGCAACCCTTCGCTCTCGGCGATAAGTCCTAGTTTAACGCGGTTCGCCTTGATGTAATTCATGCAAGAGTCGTATTGATCAGCGGTGATTTTCTGGTTTTCCAAAAGATAGTTTCCAAAAAACTGACTAAACATAAAAAACTCCTTTCATTTCCGCTCATTTTATTATACAATAGATTAGGGAAAAAAACAAACAAAATTTTTCAAATATGAAAAAAAGTTGCTGCCGGCGTCGATTGGCGGTAAAATGGGAATGGAGAGTGCATATGGCTGGTTCGGAATTTGGAACGATTTTTAAGGTATCTACTTGGGGAGAAACCCACGGAAAAGCGCTTGGTGTCGTGGTTGACGGGTGCCCGGCCGGAATCCCCCTTAAGGAGGAGGATTTCGGGGAGGCGATGGCGAGACGTCGACCGGGGCAGACGAAGTACGCGACGCCCAGAAGTGAGGCGGACGAGGTGGAGATTCTCAGCGGCGTTTTCGAGGGGATGACCACGGGGACGCCGATCTCGCTCATGATACGAAATACCTCGCAGCGTTCCGGGGATTATTCGGGGATGGACGGATACTATCGCCCGGGGCATGCGGACTACGGCTTTGATGCCAAGTACGGCTTTCGTGATTACCGCGGGGGTGGACGTTCCTCCGGGCGTGAGACGGCGGCCCGTGTGGCAGCCGGCGTGATCGCGGAGAAATTTCTCGCCGAACTCGGCATCCGGACGACGGCTTATGTCAAGCAGATCGGTCCGTGCGTATGTCAGAAAAATATTTACACACCGGGCGACCGGTCGGAGATCGGAAAGGGAGATGGCATCACCGGGCGGTTTGTCCCGGAGAGGGAACTGATCGAGAAGAGCCCACTTCGTATGCCGGATCCGGATGTATCGGCAAAGGCCGAGGAGTATTTGGATAACTGCATGCGGGAGGAGGATTCATCCGGCGGTCTGATCGAGTGTGTCGTGACCGGGATGCCGGCAGGAATCGGAGATCCGGTCTTTGACAAGCTGGATGCGCTGATCGGACAGGCGCTTTTTTCCATCGGGGCCGTGAAGGGTGTGGAGATCGGAGCCGGATTCGAAGTGGTAGCGATGAAGGGATCGGAGAACAACGACAGCTTTGTTCCGGAGAATCCGGAGCAATCGCCGGCGTTTATCAGGCGGAGGCCGAAAGGGCTGGCCGCAGGAGTTCCGCGTCCGTTCAAGGCAAGTAACGCGTCCGGTGGCATACTCGGAGGTATCAGCGACGGAGATGATATCGTCCTTCGCGCGGCGTTTAAGCCGACACCGTCGATCTCCAGAAAGCAGCAGACGGTGAATCGTGAGGGAGAAGCGGTGGAGATATCCGTGAAGGGACGTCATGATCCGATCATCGTTCCGCGCGCGGTGGTTGTTGTGGAATCCATGGTCAATCTTGTGCTTGTCGATCGATTGCTTCTCGGCATGGGAGCCAGGATGGATCGAATCAAAGGTTTTTACGTATGATCACGGTATGTGAACGATCAACAGGAGTAAAAAGTTATGGCTAATCTTAATAAAATACATATTGCTCATCAGAGCGGAAAGCGAAAACACAGTCGACTACATGTGTCGGCCAGGCTTTCAATCAGTCGGATTGCTGCGGCCGGATTGGCGCTTGCGATAGCATTGACCGCATGCGGTACGGGAGAGCCGGCGCCCAAGCGGGGACAGCCTCCGGCAGCGACGAAGCAGGCAGCGGAGGAGACATCGGAGGAGATGCCGGTTGTCAGCGGCCAGTCAGTCTCGATACCTAAATTTGTGATGAGCGGCGATCAGGCGCTGGAAGAGGCGGGAAAGATCATTTCCCGTATGTCACTGGACGAGAAGGTATCGCTGATGGTTGTGGGGTACATGGATATCCGGGATACGTTGCGGTATTTTCCTGAAGATAATACGCCGACAACGGGAGAAGTGATCCCGGAGTCGCAGTATTCTCTGATGACGGTTCGCAGTAAGGTCGAAGAAACCTACGCGCCCTTCCTCGGAAAAGGTGCGGACAAGGTTATGATGAGTCTCACCTCGTATCCGAAGATCACCGCGATGATCACGCCGGCGTTTATGTCCTATGAGGTTGTGACATCGCTGCTTCGGACAGAACTCGGATATGACGGGGTAGTCTATACGCCGCCACTCAACGATCCGAGATTGCTGAAACGCTATCCGGGAGACACGGATGAATACCTGGCGGTGGAAGCAGTTAAGGCAGGATGTGATATTCTGTATCAGCCGAAGGATAAGAATAAGTCGATTCAGGCGCTTCGCATCGCGGTCAATACCGGTAATATGTCGGAGGACAGGATCGATGCTTCGGTCATACGGATACTGAAAAGTCGGTTGATGAGAGGCGAAGAGATAGAAACTAAGGAAGATATAAATTCAAAATAAATATAATTTTGGGAGGAAAAACAATGGCAACAAATGTATACTCAAGCCCGCTTTCAGAGCGGTATGCAAGCAAGGAAATGCAGTTCATTTTTTCACAGGACATGAAGTTCCGGACGTGGAGAAAGCTTTGGATCGCCTTGGCAGAGACGGAGCAGGAGCTGGGACTGAAGGATGATAAAGGCAATCCGCGTATCACGGATGAGCAGATCGCCGAACTCAAGAGTCATCAGGACGATATCAATTATGATGTGGCGCGTGAGCGTGAGAAGATCGTTCGTCATGACGTGATGAGCCATGTTTATGCGTACGGACAGCAGTGCCCGAAGGCGGCGGATATCATCCACCTCGGGGCAACATCCTGCTATGTCGGAGATAATACGGATGTGATCTTAATGACCGAGGGGTTGAAGCTGGTTAAGAAGAAGCTGGTCAATGTGATCGACGAACTCTCAGCCTTCGCGATGCGTTACCGTGAGCTTCCGACGCTCGCGTTTACGCATTTTCAGCCGGCGCAGCCGACGACGGTGGGCAAACGTGCTACGCTGTGGATCCAGGAGTTTATGATGGATCTCGAGGATCTCGAGTATGTGCTCGGTGGAATGAAGTTGCTCGGTTCGAAAGGAACCACGGGTACGCAGGCTTCCTTCCTGGAGCTTTTTGACGGAGATGAGGAAAAATGTCGTCAGGCGGACAAGATGATCGCGAAAAAGATGGGCTTTGACGCGTGCTTCCCGGTATCGGGACAGACCTATTCGAGAAAGCTCGATACCCGTGTGGTTAATGTTCTGGCCGGGATCGCGGCTTCCGCACACAAGCTGTCGAATGATATTCGTCTTCTGCAGCATCTGAAGGAAGTGGAGGAGCCGTTTGAGACCGGACAGATTGGTTCATCGGCTATGGCATATAAGAGAAATCCGATGCGGAGTGAGCGTATCGCGTCTCTGTCACGCTATGTGATGATCGACGCGTTGAACCCGGCGATCACATCGGCGACACAGTGGTTTGAGAGAACGCTCGATGACTCGGCGAATAAGCGCCTGTCGGTAGCGGAAGGATTCTTAACCATCGACGGAATCCTTGATCTGTGCCTGAATGTCGTGGACGGACTCGTGGTTTACGACAAGGTGATCACCAAGCACCTGATGGCGGAGCTTCCGTTTATGGCAACGGAGAATATCATGATGGACGCGACCAAGGCCGGCGGCAACCGTCAGGAGCTGCATGAGAAGATCCGACGGTTGTCGATGGAGGCAGGCACGAATGTTAAGGAGCGTGGTCTGGATAACAACCTTCTTGAGCTGATTGCGGCAGATGACAGCTTCCCGATGACGCTTGAGGAACTGAAGAGCACGATGAATCCGGCACGCTACGTCGGACGGGCACCGAGTCAGGTGAAGGAGTATATCGAGGATGTGGTACGGCCGGTGTTGAAGGAGAATGAGGCGTTGTTAGGTATCAAGGCTGAGATTAATGTCTAATACAATAGGGGCGTCGGACGCGGTCGGAGATTTTCTCCCCGAACTGGAACAGTTCGTTGAGAAAACTCCTGCCGCCGACGCCCCGGGAACATAGGAACAAGAGAATAGAATGGAGCAGGTGTTATGATCGATAAAGAGAAAGCGGAGAGAACTGTGGATAAGGCAGTTGATTTCCTGAACGAAAAAGGGAAGAAGGCCAAGGATTACGCGGATGAGCATGAGTTTGATCAGAAGGTGGAAGCGGCGGCGAATACATTGGAAAAAGGGGCGATGGATATTTTTAACAATATTAAATCGTCTTTTGGCAAGAAAACGGGAGACTGATCTATGTGGGTAGCAGACGGGTGGCGTGATTATGAGGTGTTGGACACTTCGGGTGGAGAGAAGCTGGAGCGTTGGGGAAAGTATATCCTCGTGCGGCCGGACCCGCAGGTGATCTGGAATACCCCTCATGATGCGCCGGAGTGGAAGAAGAAAAATGCCCATTACCATCGAAGCAGTAAAGGCGGCGGTCAGTGGGAGTTTTTCGATCTGCCGGAGCAGTGGGAGATCGGCTATGATCTGAATAAAGAGCTTCCACTGAAGTTTCATCTGAAACCCTTCCAGTTCAAGCATACCGGGCTTTTTCCCGAGCAGGCGGTGAATTGGGAATGGATGGCGGGACGGATTCGGGAGTCCGGCAAGGTGGTTCCTCCGGCCGGGCATACAGATGGAGTTGCCACGACGGCAGATCGGCAGGATGGTGCAGGCCGAACAGCGGGAAAGAAGGACGGAGACGGCGATCCCTTCAAGGATCCCGGGCGCTTCCGCGTGCTGAATCTGTTTGCATATACCGGCGGCGCGACCGTGGCGTGTGCGGCAGCGGGAGCGGTCGTGACGCATGTGGACGCGGCAAAGGGAATGGTTGCCTGGGCCAAGGAGAACGCCGCGGCTTCCGGGCTTGGAGAGGCGCCGATCCGCTATCTGGTTGACGATTGTGTGAAGTTTGTCGAGAGGGAGATCCGCAGAGGTAACCGCTATGACGGTATCGTGATGGATCCGCCGTCTTACGGACGCGGACCGAAGGGCGAGATATGGAAGATTGAGGAGAAGGTTTATGACCTGATCCGCCTGTGTACGCAGATTCTGGCGGAAGACGCCAGCTTTTTCCTGATTAATTCCTATACAACCGGACTCCAACCGGCGGTGCTTACCTATATGTTGGATACGATGATCACACCGAACTTCGGTGGCCATGTGGAAGCGAGTGAGATCGGATTGCCGGTCAGGAATGCTTCGATCCCGCCGTTTGAGGGAGCTCAGCCGGGGAAAAAAGCGGGAGACGGACAGGCGAACGCCGGGAAACAGCCGAAAATGGTGCTCCCATGCGGGGCGAGTGGCCGATGGTCCGGGCGGTAGGCAAGATGGCCGGTCCGGGCGGAAACGAAGTATACACGGTGTGTCTGGAGAGAAAACACACGGGAAGCACTCGGAGAGGAACTCATTATGAGAAGAAGTTATCGATTCTACGGCCAGGTTCAGGGCGTCGGTTTTCGTTATCACGCGAGCATGGCGGCACGGGGACTGGGGCTGACCGGATGGGTGAGAAACGAATACGACGGAACCGTCACGATGGAGGCGCAGGGGCCGGAGCCGCTCCTGACGCAGCTGGTGAGCCAACTGCAGGGTGATCGGTATATCGATATTGACGGGGTGGAGATGAAAGAAATCCCGGAGAGAGAAGACGAGCGGGAGTTTCGAGTGCGGATGCTGTAACAACATGCGAGGCCGGGAAAACTCCGGTGTGCCGGGAAGAAGAGTTCGCGGTGCATGCGGATGCTGTAAAAAGTGAAATTGATAAAAAACAGCATTTGATAAAATAATATGTAAAGTCAGGAGAAGACTATCGTAGGTTACTGAAAATTACGTAGTCATTCAGTAGAATGGAAAATGTTAAAACAAATGAAAAAGAGAAGAAATACCATTTGGGTGTGATATATCTGATCACATCCGCCTTTTTTTTCGCCCTGATGGCAGTTTTCATCCGTTTAGCGGGTGATTTGCCCTCCATGCAGAAAGCATTCTTCAGAAATGTGGTTGCGGTGGTGATCGCAGGGGTAACCTTAATTAAATCCAAGGAGAAACTTTCTGTGCCAAAACAGGCATGGCCATCCATCATAATGAGAGCCACGTTTGGTGTAGTTGGCATCGTGTGTAACTTCTATGCAATTGACAGACTACTTTTGTCTGACGCTTCGATCCTCAATAAGATGTCTCCCTTCTTTGCTGTGGTTGGATCGTATTTTATATTAAAGGAGAAATTTACAGTATTTCAGGGATTGGCTGTGTTTATCGCATTTATTGGCGGGATGTTTGTGGTTAAACCGTCCTTTTCAAGCATGGACTTCTTCCCGGCTGCGATAGGACTGTTGGGTGGTATCGGCGCGGGCCTGGCATATTCATTTTTAAGAAAAGCCGGTACGTATGGCACAAAAGGCTCATTCGTGATTTTATTTTTCTCCGGATTCTCGTGTATATTCCTATTGCCGTTTTTCATCATAAATTACACGCCGATGAGCTGGTATCAGATTCTGATGCTGTTGCTTTGCGGAGCGTCGGCAGCCGGTGGTCAGTTCATGATCACGGCCGCCTACTACCATGCACCGGCCAGAGAGATATCCGTCTTCGATTATTTGCAGTTGTTATTCTCGACTGCTTTCGGATTCTTCATCTTCGGTCAGGTACCGGATCTGTGGAGTATCATCGGCTACTGTATCATCGTCGCGATGGCGATCTGGATGTTCTTCTACAATCGAAAACGCTAGTACACTATGCCGGATCAGGATCTGACGGTAAAGGCGCTGGTAGGCAAGAAATGGACGAAGATTACCAAGGTTGGTAAAGTAAAGGTTAAGGGGTAACCGGCGTGAGACCGGCGTGTCGACTCGGATGCAAAGCATCCTCGTGACACGCCGGGTTCACATGATACTAAAAGAGTCCACTCGTATGCGAGCATACGGTGGACTCTTTTCAGTATCATCCTCACGCCGGTAACGCGGTCAGTATATCTTCTTGTATCCCGGATTAGCCAGCAGCTCCAGCTTGTTGTAGTACAGGTAGAGCTGCTGGACGCCGTTTTCCAGGTTGAAGTAGTGAACGATGTATGGAACCAGCAACACGATGAACAGGCCGGTGAGCACCAATAAAGCGATCTCATGGGTGATCAGGTAGGCCGGAACGGTGATCACGGTGGCCAGGCCGAAGAGCACGGTCACGATCAGGTGGATCAGACGTTCGTGTTGGAAAAACCCGATCTGAACCTTCAGTCGCTCCAGTTCTTCTTCGGCCACGACCGACGGCAGTTCACCCGCCTTTTGGCCGGTCAGTTCTTCATAGTACTGAAGCGCGACACGAAGCCTGTTCTTATACATGATTGGTCTCCTTTTGGTCGTTTCGATACTGGACCGGTGTCATGTTGTACTTTTTCTTGAACACACGATTGAAATGCTCGACATTCGGATAACCGACGGAAAGAGCGATACTCTCGACGTTCATCGTGCCATTTTTCAGGAGTGTTCTGGCCTTCTTCAGACGTACAGCGGTTAAAAGCTCTTTAAATGTTTTGCCGCTCTTGTCATGGATGTACTTGCTGATATACGGCTCGGAGAGATGCATGTACTCGGCCATATCCTCGAGCGTTACGGAGCGGTAATTCTCCTGGATATAATTCATCATCTGGATCAGACGGTCATCGCGGAACTCTTCGTTGTTTCGGACGGCCGGCAGCTTGTTGACGCAGACGGTCAGTGCGTGGATGGAAGCGGTGATGATATCCTCGTGGATACCGACGCCCCAGTATACGTCGCCGTCGCAGGTGATGCTGACGTAAGCGATCGCCTTGGAAGAGGAGCCCTGTGTCAGCGCGTGCTCTTCATAGGTGGTCAGCTGGTAGCTGATCCCGAAAAACTGCTTGATCGTATTGCTGACGGCATCGAGACGTCCGTTTCCGACAGCATCCACGATCCGATCCTTGTCGCCGCAGGTGATGGTCACCGAAGCCATGATGCCGTTTACCTGACGGAAGTGGCATTCGTTGATCTGGAATACCGGCGTCGGGTTGATGTAGTGATCGGCAAAAATATCGTAGATCCACTGAGGAGAAAGCTCCTTGTGTTCCTCGTCGGATACGCTCTTCATCAGGTAGCCGACTTCCTCGCGCATCTTTTCCGGAAGGATGATACCGAAGTTCTGCTTGAGTGTATAGTTGACACCGCCCTTGCCGGACTGTGAATTGATACGGATAACATCGGAATCGTAGGTACGGCCGACATCCTTCGGATCCACCGGCAGGTACGGAACGCACCACATATCCGTTTTGCCGTCCTCACGCCACTGCATGCCCTTTGCGATGGCATCCTGATGGGAGCCGGAGAAGGCGGTAAACACCAGATCGCCGGCGTACGGCTGACGCGGCGGGACACTCATGCGCGTATAGGATTCGTAGCGCTCGCGGATCTCCTTCATGTTGGAGAAGTCCAGTCCCGGATCGTAGCCGTGAGAGAACATATTCATCGCGATGGTCACGATGTCGACATTTCCGGTACGCTCACCGTTTCCGAACAGAGTTCCCTCGATACGGTCGGCACCGGCCAGAACACCGAGTTCGGCAGTGGCGACACCCTCGCCGCGGTCATTGTGCGGATGGAGAGAGAGAACGACTCCGTCACGGTACTTCAAGTGTTTATGTACATACTCCAACTGGCAGGCGAAGACATGCGGCATCGCGTTCTCCACCGTCGTCGGGATGTTGATGATAACCTTCCAGTCAGGGGTCGGTTTCCAGACATCGAGAACCGCGTTGCAGACCTCAACGGCATACTCAACCTCAGTGCCCGGGAAACTCTCCGGACTGTATTCAAATCGGAAGTTGCCGTCGGTCTGATCCGCCAGCTCCTTCAAAAGGATGGCGCCGTCAACGGCGATCCTCTTGATCTCTTCCTTGTCCTTTTTAAAAACCTGCTCGCGCTGCGCAACGGAAGTCGAGTTGTACAGGTGTACAACTGCGCAAGGAGCTCCCTTCACGGCCTCGAAAGTCTTTCGGATGATATGCTCACGTGCCTGTGTCAGAACCTGAACCGTGACATCCTCCGGAATCTTGTTCTGATCGATCAGTGCGCGCATGAATTCGTATTCGGTATCCGAAGCGGCCGGAAAACCAACCTCGATCTCTTTGAAGCCGACCTGAACCAGGAGGTCGAAGTAATCCAGCTTCTCCTGCAGGCTCATCGGCTCGATCAAAGCCTGGTTTCCGTCGCGAAGGTCTACGGAACACCAGATAGGTGGTTCGGTAATCTCATTTTTCTTCACCCAGTCATAGGTCACCTCAGGTGGCATGAAATAGGGCGGTTCGTATTTTTCATATCCTTTCATGATTCCCTCTCATTCCGGAGCGCCGGTATAACGTGGCTCCTTGCTTTCAAATTATGGATAGTTGTGAAATCGGGCAGATACCATCTGCCAGTGTGCAACCCGCATGTACGGAAGGTGAAAAAAACCTTATGCGGATGCACGTATATTAAAAAACATCAAAATTGATGTTTTTTATGATAGTATCATAACACAAGAAAAACAAAAAGGGAATGATTAAATTTAATCATTTTACTTGATATTTTTTAATGTTGCCATTTTTTTCAAAATCGATTATACTATTTCATATGTATATGTAGAAAGGAAACTGACAAAACTTATGGAACCAAACAATTCAAATAACAACCGAAAAAACGAGGAAGATCGAAAGAGACGCCTGAAGATCAACATCCTGATCTCGGCGGCTGCGTTGCTTTTCGCATTTTTCATGATCATGTTTCTCAACGCGGAGATCAAGAGAAGCACCGAGAAAGAGATCACGTACACCAAGTTTATCGAGATGCTGAAGGATGAGCAGGTCAAGAAGGTCACCTTCAAGTCGAACATGATCTACATCGAGCCGAAGACGGATGCGGGGATGGACGCGTTCGCGATGTCGTATTATACCGGCTATGTGAACGATACCAATCTGGTTCAGAACATGCTCGAGAAGTACAACGTGGAATTTACGGCGGAGATCAACGATTCCGATTCCGGAATCTGGGAGTTTCTGCTGACCTATATCCTTCCGATCCTGGGGATATGGGCGCTGCTTTGGTTCTTCATGCGCTCGGCGACCAAGGGCGGCGGCCTGATGGGCGGCGTCGGAAAGTCGACGGCCAAGATGTATGTAGAGAAAAAGACCGGCGTGTCCTTTGCCGATGTGGCCGGTGAGGAAGAGGCCAAGGAGTCCCTGACAGAGCTCGTTGACTTTTTGAAAAATCCTGAAAAATACAAGCAGATCGGTGCGAGACTGCCGAAAGGAGCCCTTCTCGTGGGCCCGCCGGGAACCGGTAAGACGCTTCTTGCGAAGGCGCTGGCCGGAGAGGCCGGTGTACCGTTCTTCTCACTGAGCGGTTCGGATTTCGTGGAGATGTTTGTCGGAGTCGGTGCGTCACGTGTGCGCGATCTGTTTAAGCAGGCTACATCTATGGCGCCGTGTATCATCTTTATCGATGAGATCGACGCGATCGGTAAGAGTCGTGATACGCAGTACGGAGGCGGAAACGACGAGAGAGAGCAGACGCTCAATCAGCTTCTGTCCGAGATGGACGGCTTTGATTCCTCCAAGGGTATCATCATCCTCGGTGCGACCAACCGTCCGGAGGTTCTGGACAAGGCCCTTCTCAGACCGGGACGTTTTGACCGGAGAATCATCGTCGAGAAGCCGGATCTCAAGGGAAGAATTGACGTGCTGAAGGTACATTCGCACGATGTGCTGATGGATGAGACCGTCGATCTCGAGGAGATCGCGCTCGCGACATCCGGAGCGGTCGGCGCGGATCTGGCCAATATGGTCAACGAGGCGGCGATCATGGCAGTCAAGGACGGCCGCAAGGTTGTGAGCCAGAAGGATCTGTTCGAGGCGGTCGAGGTCGTACTGGCCGGTAAGGAGAAAAAAGACCGCATCCTCGGCAAGGAGGAGAAGCGGATTGTCGCTCATCATGAGATCGGTCACGCGCTGGTGATGAGTATGCTGAAAAATACGGAGCCGGTGCAGAAGATCACGATCGTTCCGCGAACGATGGGAGCACTCGGCTATGTGATGCAGGTACCGGAGGAAGAGAAGTACCTGATGAAAAAGGGAGAACTCCTCGATCAGATCACGGGACTGCTCGGCGGTCGCGCGGCGGAGGAAGTGGAATTCGAGGATATCACGACCGGCGCGTCCAACGATATCGAGAAGGCTACCTCGATTGCCCGCGCGATGGTAACGCAGTACGGAATGAGCGAGCGCTTCGGCATGATGGGACTGGAGACGATCACCAGCCGTTATCTGGATGGTCGCCCGGTATCGAACTGTGGTGAGCAGACAGAGGCTGAGGTTGACGAAGAAGTTAAAGATATACTTAAGAAATGTCATGACAAGGCGAAGTCGATCATTGAAGATAACAAGGATGTTCTTGAGAAGCTTGCCGAGCATCTGATCGAGAAAGAGACGATCACCGGCAAGGAATTCGTGGAGATCTTCGAGGCTGAGACGGGAATCAAGTTGAAGCGCAAGAATCCGGACGGTACGATCAAAGAGGATGACGAGGCCGAGAAGGCTGAGGAGACTGTTGAGGGAACAGTTGAGGGGACAAAGGAAGAGACACCCGAGGAGTCAGACGGTGAAACGGAAGAGTAGTCCGGGCTCTGTGTGGAGGAGAATGTGGAAAAAGAGAAGTATCATGTGGTAGTCGTTGATGACAACCCGGTATCGATCCGGACTGCCAAACGACTGCTGAACGGAGAGGAAATACGCGTCAGCGGTGTACGCTCCGGTTACGACATGATGAAGCTGGTTGAGAACAACAAGCCGGACCTCATCCTGTTGGATATTTTGATGCCCGAAATGGACGGATTTGAGACCTATCGCAGGCTTCAGGAGTTTGAAAAGGCTGAGAAAAGAGTGCCGACGCCCGTGATCTTTTTGACCGGAGAGAGAGATCCGGATACAGAGAGACGCGGACTGAAAGCCGGTGCGTCGGACTTTATCCGGAAGCCCTTCGACAAGGATATCCTGATCAAGCGTATCATCAATACGATTGAAAACAGCCGACGGATCGAGAGTCTGACTGAGGAGGCCACCGTAGACCGGCTGACGGGATTTTTGAACAAGTCCACGGGTACGGAAACGATTGCGCGCCTCTGTGCGAATGACAGAGGTGCTCTGATGGTCTTTGATCTTGACAACTTCAAACTGGTCAATGATCTGTTCGGTCACGATATGGGTGACCGGATTCTGGTTGCTTTTTCCGAGATTGTAAGGAATAATACACGCGAGAAGGATGTTGTCAGCCGTATCGGCGGCGACGAATTTATCGCGTTTTTTATGGATGTTGTCGATGAAAAATCGGTATCGGCGCTTTGTGAGAGACTGAACCGTCAGTTTGATGAAAGGGCGCTGATGCTTCTGGGGAAGGAACACGGTGTTCCCCTCGGAATCTCGATTGGTGTCGCGTTCGCGCCGGAGCATGAAAGAACCTATCGGATCCTGTTTTCCTACGCGGACAGCGCGATGTACAGGGCCAAGCAGACAGGAAGGCATACGTTTGAGATTTACCGCGCCGAAGCCGGGGACGACCACGGTCAGGAGGAAGATATTGGTGCTGATTTTCTTCGTGCGGTCCGGATTGTCGAGGAGAGAGGTGACAACACGGGGGCGATGCTGGTGGGGCAGGAAGCCTTTTCCTGGAATTATCGCTATGTAGTGCGACTTTTGGAGCGCTTTAAGGGGAACGCGGATCGGATCCTTTTTTCACTGAACATCAGGGAGCAGGGACCGATGGCGGCCGAGATCGTGTCGGAGTTCGCGGAGGTATTGAAAAAGACGCTCAGAAAGAGCGATATCATCTGGCAGAGCAAGCCACATCAGTTTTTCGCGTTATTACCGCAGCTGGTGGAGACGGATACGGAGGAAGTCATCCGTCGTATCAACCGGGCATGGGAAGAGACGGGGTATCATAAGCGTGCGGAGGTAAATGTCTATTCGTCTCCTCTCTCAGAGGATGAGGAACGATAACGGAAACGCTCGGACATCGAAAGTCAAGGGAACAGAGGAGTAGATTGGCATGGGGAACAATTATTCAAGGCGGATTCTGATCACGGCTATTGTCATACTGGTCGCAGTTGTCCTCGGGCTGATCCTGATTCGGAATGCCTCTGTGGATACGGATGTTACCAGACATACGACCAAGGTCGGCCTGTTGATCAATGGAAGTAAAGAAGATCATAGCTTTTGCCAGGCGCACTATGACGCGTTGATGCGGATCCGGGATGATTTGAATCTTGAGATCTGCTGCAGGGAGAACGTCCCGGAGGATGAGACCTGCTCATCCGAGATAGAGGGGCTGATCGGGGAAGGGTGTCGATTTGTCGTCGGCGCCTCATTTGGTTATGGGGATTACATCGTCCGGGCGGCGAAACGTCACCCGGACGTCTTTTTTCTGCATCCGGCGGGATCGGAAAAAGATACCAACCTGTCCAGCGCATTCGGAAGAATGTATCAGGCGAGATATCTGTCCGGTATCGTGGCAGGTAAGAGAACGAAAACCGGAAAAATTGGATTTGTGGCCGCGTTTCCCTTCTCGGAGGTTATCCGCGGTCTCAACGCGTTTACCCTGGGAGTCCGGAGTGTAGCGCCTGAAGCCGAGGTGTATGTCCGGTACTGCGAGTCGTGGGTGGATGACAAGATTGCTGAGAAAGCCTGTGTCGGGCTGCTCGATGCCCATCCGGATATCGATGTTCTGTCTATGCATACAAATTCACTTAAACCCAATGAAATAGCGGAAAAGCGCGGAATATGGGCTGTGGGCTACAACGCGAACAACGCGGATATTTTTCCGAATTCTTATCTGACATCGTGCGAGTGGCATTGGGATTCCTATTACAGAAAAAGTATATTGAGCGGCCTTCAGGGAAAGTTCCATGGTGAGAATCTGTGGATCGAGATGGAGGAAGGTATCGTGGGACTCTCGGAGCTGACGAAAAATACGGTTCCGGGAACCGGCGAGGCTGTCGAAGAGGCGATGAAGCGCTTTAAGAGCAGGGAGTATGATGTGTTCTACGGGCCGATCGTCGATAATACCGGGAAGGTCCGTGTTCCGGAGGGTGAGTCCATGTCGGATGATGATCTGTTGAATCACTTTGAATGGTATGTGGAGGGCGTGACGGTTGAAGAATAACGAGATATTGTTTCGAGCCATATTTTTGATCGTTTCGCTGCTTTTAGTCGGCGGGATCATCATTTTGATCTACACGTTTCAGGTCGGACAGCAGGATGACAGTACGACAGTCGGTGTGGTATGTATCGGAACGAGTGATGATCACGGCTGGAATGAAAGCCATTATAAAGGTGTGAAAAAGGCCGTGGAGGCGCATGGATGCGACATGTACGAAAAAATGTCCGTTCCCGAGGAGGAGGATGCGCTGAAAAAGGCGGTTTCCGAACTGGCGAAGGAGGGGTGCAACTGTATTTTTCTTACGAGTTACGGCTATGGGGCTTATCTCGATGATATCGCGAAGGAAAACCCGGATATCGCGTTTTATTGTATCTCCGGTGAGGCTACGGCCGGCAATTGCGCGTCGTATTTTGCCAGGATGTATCAGGTGCGATATCTGGCCGGCATCGTTGCCGGTGCCGCGTCGAAGACCGGCACGCTTGCTTTCGTGAGCGCTATGCCGATCCCGGAGACGGTGCGATCGATCAATGCCTATACGCTCGGGGTCCGCAAGGCAAATCCCGCGGCAAAGGTGATCGTAAAGTACACCGGTAGCTGGGATGATAAGGGAAAAGAAGAAGCAGCTGTGAAGGAACTGGCAGCGGTAGGGGCGGATGTCGTAACTTTTCACGAGGACAAGCCCTATGCCATAGATGTCGCGGATGAGATGGGGCTCTTCACGACGGGATATGACTACGTATCAAGGAAGTATTCCGAGAGGTTTTTAACGGCAGCGGTGTTTAACTGGGATGTTCTCTACGAGAAGGTACTGGGCGACTATCTGAGCGGAAGAGCGAATTTTTCCAAAAACTACTGGCTGGGGATCGCGGACGGAGCGGTTTCGATATATCCGTATTCGGAATTGGTGTCAAAGGAGACGGCAGCGTTGGTCGAGCAGGAGAAAAAAAGGATACAGACCTGGCGCGATGTGTTCTCGGGCGAGATCTATGACAATGCCGGAACACTCCGGTGCCATAAGGATGAGAGGATCAGCGATGATGAGCTGTTCAACAGTATCGATTGGTATGTGAAAGGCGTGGAGGTATATGATTAAGAATCTGATCTTTAACAAATACAGAACGGTGGTTGTCGTGGTCTTTTTCGCAGTGGCCCTGACGGTTGTCGGTATGGTTTTGAGGAGTCGTATCGGTGAGCTTCTCACGTCCTACACGGAGGATCAGACCGGCAAGCAGGCAAGGACCTGCGCCATGCTTATGGGTGAGAAACTGGACACTGAGCTTGAAGACCTCGAATATATCGCGTCCAGACTGGAAACCTCACTCGATGAACCGGGGGAATTGATGCCCCGTTTGGTCAGCAAATCCGGAGGCAGGCAGGGGTTACTTGGTATCAATGGAAAGGCTATCTTCGGAGACAGTCTGGATGTCAGCATTTTTGACGGAATTCAGTCATCCTTCCGGGGAGAAAAGGTCATCACCTTTGTGGAGGAGCAGGGGCTTCTTTTTACCTGTCCGGTATTCCACGGGCCGAATATCCGATATGTGCTGTACCGCCTGTATCCGACGGCTTCTCTTGGTGAGCGGTTTTCCGAGCGGCTGGACGATGACCTCGGGAAATTCTGCGTGTCGACACGAGACGGTCAGATCGTCGTGCCGTTCCATGACAGCACCGATGAGGAATTGAACTGGTATCGGAGCAGGGAGATCCAGGATGACTTTACATCCATGCATCTGGAGATGGAGGTGTCGGTTGCCGTAGCGAGAAGCTTTGATACCGATCGCGGCAATATGCTGCTTTTTGAGGCAGAGATCCCGGGAACGGATTATCTGATATCCGGTTTTGTGTCGAAGTCCGTGGCTTCAGAGGGTATCGGGAACCTCAACCTTCTTGTCGTGTGGGTGTTCGGACTCCTGATGCTGCTGGTTTTGATCGGTGCGATCTATCTTACGAGAGCCCGCGTCAAGGTCCGCGAGAGCGATGCGCTGAGAGAAGCCAAGGCCGTGGCGGAGGAAGCGTCCCGTGCCAAGAGTGACTTCCTCGCCAATATGTCTCATGAGATCCGTACGCCGATCAACGCGGTGCTCGGTATGGACGAGATGATCCTCAGAGAGAGTGACGATGAGTCGATCATAACCTATGCCAACAATATAAAAACAGCCGGGAATACGCTGCTCGGCCTGGTCAACGATATTCTGGATTTTTCAAAAATCGAGGCGAACAAGATCGAGATCATCCCTGTGGACTACGATCTCGCTGCCATGATCAACGACCTGGTAAACATGATCTACACCAGAGCGGATGACAAGGGACTCGAGATGCATCTCGACTTTGACAGCGAATTGCCGAGACGCCTGAACGGTGATGAGATGCGGATCAAGCAGGTGATCACCAACATCCTGACCAATGCCGTAAAATACACGAAAAAGGGAAGCATAACCTTCCATATCGGTTATGAGAAAAATGTCTACGAGCCGGACAGTATCTTTCTTCATGTTTCGGTCAGCGATACCGGCATCGGAATCCGTGAGGAGGATATGAGCAGGTTGTTCTCTGAGTTTGAGCGAATCGATGAGGAGAAGAACCGCCATATCGAGGGAACCGGGCTCGGTATGAACATCACTAAGCGGCTGATCGAGATGATGGGTTCTACGCTGCACGTGGAGAGTACGTACGGGGAGGGCTCCATATTCTATTTTTCACTGAAACAGCGTGTGGTTGACGACGAGCCGTTGGGGAATTATGAGATGGCTTACCGTGAATCCGTGCTCGGGCGAAAGGAGTACCATGAGAAGTTCATCGCGCCACACGCGGAGGTGTTGGTGGTGGATGATAATCCGATGAACCTGACGGTATTTAAGAGCCTCCTAAAGAGGACGCGCGTGCGTATCGACATGGCGGAGAGCGGCGATGAATGCCTGAAACTCACCCGTGAAAAGGCATATGATATCATTTTTCTCGATCACATGATGCCGGAGAAGGACGGTGTCGAGACGCTACGGGAACTCCGTGAACAGGAGGCGGATAAAAATACACAGACACCGGTTGTCTGTCTGACGGCGAATGCCATCTCCGGGGCAAAGGAGGAATACATCGCGGAAGGCTTTGATGACTACCTGAGCAAGCCGATCGACGCGGATCTTCTCGAGGATATGATGATCATGTACCTGCCGACGGATAAGATCGAGATGACGGAGGAAGGCGTATCGGAAGACGATGGGGGAAGAAGAAGGGAACCCCTCCCTGATTTTCTGGAGGAGATCGCCGAGATCGATACGAAAGCCGGGATCGCGAACCACGGTGGGGATATCGAGGCATATCTCGACACGCTGAGGGTGTATGGCGGCGCGTACGATAAGTATGCCGAGGAGATAGAGACGTATTATCAGAAGAAAGATATGGAGAACGCGACGATCAAGATCCACGCGCTGAAGAGTACGGTGAAAGTCATAGGCGCTTTGGGACTCGGGGAACTGGCACAAAGCCTTGAGGATGCCGGTAAGGCTGGGGAACTGGCGTCGCGCGGTGAGGAGATGGAAGAGCTGCTCACATGCTCCCGGACTGTCGGTGAGGCCCTGGCGCCTCTGGTTGAGAAAAAGGAGGAGGTCGATGACAGCGACCTGCCTTTGATCGATAGCGAAAAATTGCGGGAGGATTACGAGAGAATCCATCGTCAGGCCGATGAGTGTAACGATGTCGGAATCGAGGATATCCTTGAGGAGATGGGAGCGTTTCGCCTTCCGGAGGAAGAAAAAGAGCGCCTGAACCGGATTCGGGAGGCGCTGGACGAATTTGATTTTGTGGCGGTTAAGGACGCGCTTCGGTAAACCGCACGGATACACAACGCAGCTGTTTATGAATCGTTTCGCGGTGTCTGATTTTCGAAAAATGTCACGACAGCGTGAGCCGCTTTTCGATCCATCCCCTCGACTTTGGCGAGTTCGTCCTCAGTCGCCTGACGGATCGCGTCGAGGGATTCGAAAGAGCGCATCAGGGCCAGGCGGCGCTTCGGGCCGATACCCGGTATCTCGTCGAGGATCGAGTGCGTCTGTCCTTTACTCCGAATCTGCTTGTGATATTCGATCGCAAAGCGGTGCGTCTCATCCTGGATTCGTGTGATCAGGTGGAAGCCCTCACTGTGCGTGTCGATCGGGATTTCCACGTCCCTAAAGTAGAGCCCTCTCGTCCGGTGATGGTCGTCCTTGACCATGCCGCAGACCGGGACATCGATTGCAAGGCGCGCTAACACCTCTTCACAGATGTGTACCTGCCCTTTTCCGCCGTCCATAAAAATGATATCGGGGAGATGGGCGAAGGAATCGGCCTCGGAGAGGCCTTCTTTTTTACTGTGTTCAAACCGTCTTGTCAGCATTTCATCCATCGAGCCGTAGTCATCGGGGCCCGTCACGGAGCGGATGCGAAACTTTCTGTAGTCATTCTTTTTGGCCTTGCCTTCGTCAAAGACCACCATCGAACCGACGGTCTCGAAGCCGTTGATATGCGAGATATCGTAGGATTCCACGCGGTGGAGCTGCCCCTCCATCCCGAGGAGCTCTTCGAGTTCATCCATCGCGCCGCGGGTTCTGGCACGCTCGGCCTTCAGTTTATCCGCGTCCTGATTCAGAACCAGGTAGGCATTTTTCTTGGCAAGTTCAAGCAGGCGTTCTTTCTGGCCGCGCCTTGGTATCGTCATCTTCACCCGCTTCCCGCGCTTCTCGGAAAGCCAGTTTAAGATGGCCTCGCTGTCGGAGAATTCCTTCTCCGTGACAAGCTCACCGGGCAGGTAAGGTGTGCCTGCGTAATTCTGCTTGATAAAAGAAGATATAACATCTTCATCTTTTTCAAATTCTACTCCCGTAAGATAGTAATGTTCCCGACCAAGCAGCTTTCCGTTCCGGATGAAAAATACCTGCATCACGGCCTCGTTTCCTGACCTTGCGAGGGCCAGGATATCCCGATCCTCCTGCTCGCCGGAGGTGATCTTCTGACGCTCGGTCACACGTCGGATGCTCTCCAGCTGATCCCGGTATATGGCGGCCTCTTCAAAGGCCATCTGTTCGGAGGCGGCTTTCATTCTGGCCTCCAGCTCGTGACGTATCTCTGCCGTGTCGCCCTGGAGGAAGCGGAGCGCCTGCTCGAAGTTCAGACGGTAATCCTCCTCGCTGATCATACCCTGGCAGGGCGCATCGCACTGGCCCATCTCGTAGTAGAGGCAGGGACGGTTTTTAGCGTCGAGCGGCGTCCGCGATGTAGCGTCCGATACGGTCGGTGGTTCCGCAGAAACAACCTTAGTTCCGCTTATCTTCCGGTTGCAGGTCCGCAGATGGTAGATCCGGTTCACCAGCTCGATGGCCTCCCGGATCGCGCCCGCGCTTGTAAAAGGTCCGAAATACTTGTTGCCGTCGCGTTTTAACTGACGTGAAAACAAGAGCCTCGGGAAAGGCTCCTGTATGGTTGCTTTGATATAGGGATAGGTCTTCCCATCCTTGAGCATCGTGTTGTAGCGCGGCGCATGCTCCTTGATCAGGTTGCATTCGAGCACCAGCGCCTCCAACTCGCTGTCTGTCACGATGTATTCGAACCAGGCGATCCGCGAGATCATCTTCTCGATCTTCGGTGTCACCTGCCGGCTTTCCTGAAAATACTGCCTGACACGGTTCTTCAGGCTGATCGCTTTACCGACATAGATGATCTCATCGGACTTATCATGCATCAGATAGACCCCGGGCTTTGCCGGCAGCTTCTTCAGTTCGTCCTGAATGTCAAACATCCTTCACGCTCCTACTTTCCTTCATTGCCCGCGGGACCACCTGACTCAGCCGCTCTGGCGTCGAGTGCCGCGATGCGATCTTTGCATTTTTCCATATCCTCAACAAGCTTTTCGCCTTCTTTTTCCTCATTTTTCCGCGTCCGATCTTTCACGGTCTCGTAGATCTTGAAGCGATTCATGTTGATAACGAAAAACAGAACCGCTCCGGTGAACCCGGCGACGATAACGACGACACCGAGCCAGAGTCCGCCCTGGATCAGCTTAATGCCGATGATGGCGCAGGCAAGCAGGATCAGGAATACCACCGCCAGAAAGCCGCGTCGCTTGGTCTGCTCGGGATTCTTCTCTTTTTTCTTTTTCTTAGCCATGGTCGCCCTCTTTTCATCGCTGAATTTGTGTTTCTACTCCCGATTATATACCATATGTTTGAAAATGTCACGAAAAAAGTGAAGACGGATGTTACTATTCACGGCTGAACCACAGGAAAACCACATGGAATGCTTGCATTCACATGTGGTTTTATCTGTGGTTCAGGCTGAAGGCTGTCACTCCCCAACATAAGGAGAGTGCTGCGAAGCAGCAGTAGAGCGCTGAAAGCGCGTACTCTCCGAATGGGGAGTGACAGCCGTGAATAGTAACAGACGGATTTCGATTTCACATAAATTGTGGAAAGAGTGTTTGCGGATTCTGAAAAAATATGCTATAATCTGTAGTATCTGTCTGTAAATAGGAGTAGAAGAAATGTCGGATTTGAAAAATGAAATCGAAAAAAGGCGTACTTTCGCCATTATCTCGCACCCGGACGCCGGTAAAACCACACTGACGGAGAAGTTCCTTCTCTACGGTGGTGCGATCAATCTCGCCGGATCGGTCAAGGGGCGTAAAGCCGCGAAGCACGCGGTATCAGACTGGATGGAGATCGAGAAGGAGCGTGGAATCTCCGTCACCTCGTCCGTCATGCAGTTTGACTACGATGGTTACTGCATCAATATCCTGGACACCCCGGGACATCAGGACTTCTCGGAGGATACCTATCGGACGCTGATGGCAGCGGACTCCGCCGTGATGGTGATCGACGGCTCCAAGGGTGTCGAGGCGCAGACGATCAAGCTGTTCAAGGTCTGCGTCATGCGCGGGATCCCGATTTTTACCTTTATCAACAAGATGGACCGCGAGGCGATGGACCCGTTTGAACTGATCGACCAGATCGAGAACGTCCTGGGGATACATACCTGCCCGATCAACTGGCCCATCGGTTCGGGCAAGAGTTTCAAGGGTGTCTATGACCGCGAGACGGAGACAATACTGCGCTTCGTTGCCGGTGACAACGGCCAGAAGGTCGAGACGCACCAGGTGAAGCTCGGCGATCCGAGTGTGGATGAGCTGATCACGGATCTTTTGCACCAGACGCTTGTCGATGAGATCGAGCTTTTGGACGGCGCGAGCGACGAGTTCGATCTGGAGAAGGTGCGTGTCGGAAAGCTCAGCCCTGTATTTTTCGGATCGGCGCTGACCAACTTCGGTGTCGAGGACTTCTTAAAACACTTTTTGAAGATGACCACCGCGCCTTTGTCCAGGGATTCGCTGAAGCTGGAGCTCAAGCCATCCGGAGAGACGGCCGTGGTTGAGAAGGACGGACAGCCGGAGACGACGACCGTCAGTCCGTTTTCGGAAGATTTTTCCGCCTTTGTTTTCAAGATTCAGGCGAATATGAATAAGGCACACAGGGACCGTATCGCGTTTATGCGGATCTGTTCCGGAAAGTTTGATGCCGGGATGGAGGTCATCCACGAGCGCGAGGGACGCAAGATGCGACTGACGGCACCGCAGCAGATGATGGCGGAGAACCGCCATATCATCGACGAAGCGTACGCCGGCGACATCATCGGTGTCTTCGATCCGGGGCTCTTTCACATCGGTGACACCCTCTACACCGGCAAGACGCCGATACGTTACGAGGGAATCCCGACCTTCGCACCGGAGCATTTTGCCCGCGTGCGCCAGGTCGATACGATGAAGCGCAAGCAGTTTACCAAAGGAATCTATCAGATAGCGGAGGAAGGTGCGATCCAGATCTTCCAGGAGCTGAACGTCGGGATGGAGGAGATCCTGGTCGGCGTGGTCGGCGTCCTGCAGTTCGAGGTGCTGACCTACCGCCTGAAAAATGAATACAATGTTGAGATCCGCATGGAGCAGCTCCCCTATGAGCACATTCGTTGGATCACCTCGCCGGATATCGATCTGGCAAGCCTGTCCTTAACCTCCGACACCAAGAAGGTGCAGGATCTGAAGGGGCATCCGCTGCTTTTGTTCCAGCATCCGTGGAGTATTCAGACGGCTTTGGAACGAAACGAGGGACTGACACTGGAATCTTTCTCACGATGAGGAAAACTACATGAACTACAGCGAGAAAAATGTCGAGAAACGCGCGAACCGGCTTTCTTCGAAGTGGATTCGTCGCGGCAAAAGGGTGCAGGTAGCTCTCTTGCGCCTTAGTTTTCTGTTGCTTGTAGCAGGTGTCATCTACGCCGGATATCTGGGCTGGCGCTATATGAGAGATATCCTGTCCGAGGTTCCGGACGTCAAAAGTATCGAACTGATTCCCAAGGGCTATACCACCCATATTCTGGATGATGAAGGAGAGACGATCCAGGTGCTGGTCGGCGCGGACGCGAACCGCGAATATGTGATGCTCGATCAGATCCCGACCGATCTTCAGAACGCCTTTATCGCCATCGAGGACGCGAGATTCCGTTCTCATGAGGGGATCGATCCGGAGGGGATCCTCCGTGCCTTTGTCGTGGGACTGACAAATGGCGGCAACTTCACACAGGGAGCCAGTACGATCACGCAGCAGCTTTTGAAAAATCAGGTTTTCTCCGGTGGCGAGGAGAAGGACTTCATGTCCCGTCTTCGTCGCAAGATCCAGGAGCAGTATCTCGCTCTGTGTATGGAGAACCGTTATTCGAAGGATGAGATCCTCGAATATTATCTCAATACCATCAATCTTGGCCAGAACACGCTGGGCGTCGAGGCGGCATCGATGCGCTACTTCAATAAGCACGTAGGAGAGCTGACCTTGTCCGAATGTGCGACACTCGCCGGAATCGCGAAAAATCCCACGGGTTACAATCCAATCACGCACGCCGGCCGCAACCGCAACCGCGAACTGCTCGTTCTGACGGCGATGCAGGATCAGGGCTTCATCACCTCCGGTCAGTATGAGGAGGCAATCCAGGATGAGGTACAGACGAGGATCCAGAAGTACAACGAGGAGTATACGAAGAACACCAAGACGACGTCTTACTTTACGGACGCTCTGATCCGGTCGGTGATCGAGGACATGAAGACAGAACTCGGCTACACGGAGACGCAGGCGGCCAACGCTATCTATACCGGGGGCTTAAGTATCTACAGTACGCAGGATTCGCAGATGCAACAGATCTGTGATACCGAGTTGAATAACCCGGATAACTATCCCAAGGATGTTAAGTATCAGTTGGAATATCAGCTGACGATCGCTCATGCCAACGGAACGGAGAGTTCATACAACTTCTCCGACCTGAAGGAGTGGTATAAGGAGCGTGAAAAACCGATCAAGACGTATTTTGATTCTGAAAAAGACGCGCGAAGCGTGATATCGCCGTTCCGCCGTTCGATGTTGCGGACGAATGATCGTGTGATCGCGGAGACAATCCGCACGATTATTGAACCGCAGGCATCGTTTGTCCTAATGGATCAGTACACCGGCGAGATCAAGGCGCTGGTCGGAGGACGTGGCGAGAAGCTTGAGAGTATGTCCTTTAACCGCGCAACCGACGCGACGAGACAGCCCGGATCAACCTTCAAGATCCTCAGCACCTACCTGCCGGCACTGGATACGGCGGGCATGTCACTGGGAACGGTCCAGGATGACGCGGAGTATTATTATCCGGGAACCGACCAGCAGGTTCGTAACTGGTACGGTGATTGCTATCGTGGCCTGACGCCGATCCGTGACGCGATCACCAACTCGATCAATGTCATCGCGGTCAAGACTTTGGATCAGGTGACACCGAAGATTGGGTACGACTATTTATTAAATCTGGGATTTACAACACTGGTAGACGGCTACTCGGACGATGCCGGACGGAGTTTTACCGACATCTCGCTTCCGATGGCGCTCGGCGGCCTCACCAAGGGAGTCACCAATCAGGAACTTACGGGAGCGTTTGCTACGATCGCCAGCGGCGGACTGTACCGCAAGCCGCATCTGTATTCGAGGATCGTCGATCATGACGGCAAGACTCTGATCGATCATTCGGATGAGCAGTCAAAGCGCGTGATGAAAGAGACGACGGCGTGGCTTCTGACCGATGCCATGGAAGATGTGGTTTCGGATATCAATGCCAAACATATCGCGTTTCGGGCATCGAGTATGGCGGTGGCCGGCAAGACCGGAACTTCCAACAACTCCAACGACCTTTGGTTTGTCGGCTATACACCGTATCTCACCGGGGGTATCTGGTGCGGATACGACGGGAACAAAACGCAGAGCAATACCACCTATCACAAGGATCTCTGGCGCAAGATCATGGAAGAGATCAGTGAGCGGTATGAGATCAAGAGTGAGTTTGAGAAGCCGGAAGGCATATACAGCGCTTCAATCTGTACCAAGTGCGGCAAACTCGTGATCGGCGATCTCTGTGAGGATGCCGTCGGCGGTTCGTGCTCGCGACTGGAATACTTCACGCGGGAGACCCTGCCCACCGACAGCTGTGACTGTCATGTCCGGTGCAAGATCTGTAAGGCTTCGGGAATGCTCGCCGGAGATGGTTGCCCCGAATCCGAGGTTTACGACGCGGTGTATCTGTTGAAAAAAGATGAAAAAGCCGGAGAAGGCAAGACGATGGATTCGCCTCTGATCATGCCGGAGTATCTGGTTGATTCCATCTGTGATGTACATAACAACTCAAGATAGAGAGTATAATGAGTCAGGAGATACCATGTTTGAAGATTTTTCCGGAGAATACCATAAAAAGCTTCGCACACCCGAAGAGGCGGTATCGGCCGTAAAGAGCGGGGACTGGGTGGACTACACCTCCACGCTCGGTATGCCGATCCTTCTTGATCGGGCACTTGCGAAGAGGCGGGATGAGTTGACGGATGTCAAGATCCGCGGCAATCTGATCGTCGGTCCGATCGAGACCGTCGAGTGTGACCCGACGCAGGAGCACTTTGTCTATCACTCCTGGCATTGTTCGGCCTACGAGCGCCAACTCTGTGACAAGGGTTTGTGTTATTATATCCCAATGGTCTTCCACAACAATGCCGCGTACTATGAATTTTTCATCAAAGTGAACGTGGCGATGGTCAGCGTATCACCGATGGATAAGCACGGATACTTCAACTTCTCCGTGAACACCGGCGTGGCGGGGCCGATCTGTGAGAAGGCGGATATCGTGATCGTCGAGGTCAATAAAAATATGCCGAAGATCCACGGCGGCTACCACGAGTGCATCCATATCTCGGAGGTGGATATGATCGTCGAGGGTGAGCACGAGCCGTTCACCAACTTCCTCCCGATCAACCCGACGGCGGAGGATAAAATGATCGCCGAGCACATCATCCCCTACATCGTGGACGGAGCGAATCTCCAGCTCGGTGTGGGTGCCGTGCCGAACGCGATCGGTGAGGCGATAGCGGCCTCGGACATCAAAGATCTGGGGATGCATACGGAGCTTTGTACCGACGCGTATCTGGAGCTCCATCGCAATGGTAAGCTCACAAACAAGAAAAAGACGATCAACCGCGGCAAAGGTGTATTCGGTTGTGCGGTGGGATCAGCGGAACTCTACGAGTGGCTTGACGACAATCATGGGATCGCCGCTTATCCGTTGGAGTACGTGAATCGTCCCAGCGTGATCGCGCAACTTGACAATATGGTATCCATCAACGCCTGCGTGGCGGTGGATCTGTACGGACAGGTGGCGGCCGAGAGCGCGGGCTCCAGACAGATCAGCGGAACCGGCGGACAGTTGGACTTTCTGGCGGGGGCGTCCGCGTCACGCGGCGGCAAGGCTTTTATCTGCATGAAGTCGGTTCACCGCCATCGGGACGGATCGATCCAGTCGAGGATCGTGCCGCAGTTCAACGGTGACATCATCACGTCACCACGCAGTCAGGTGTACTTCATCGCTACCGAATACGGTGTGGTGAATCTGGAAGGACAGTCCACCTGGGAGAGGGCGGAGGCCCTGATCTCCATCGCGCATCCGGACTTTCGGGATGAACTGATCCGCGAGGCGGAGGGAAGACGGATCTGGCGAAGATCCAACAAGCGCTGAGAGATGAAAGCAGCAAAGCTCCAACAAGCGATGAGAAGCAGAACCACATGGCAACGGTGAGTTTGAATGACAGCAATATGTATGACAGGAAAGGAGAGAAGGCGTATGGATAAAAAAGTAATGAGATCCGGCGCAACGTTGGCGCTGGCCGGCCTTTTGCTGGTATCGACCGTGTCTGTGACAGGAAGTCCCCCCGGGATTTCTTTGGCGAAAAAGAAGATCGCCCTCAGCAGGACAAAGGCCGAAGTAAAGTCCGGTGGGAGCGTGACACTCACACTGAAAAATGTACCGGCGAAGTTCAAAAAGAAGGTCAAGTGGTCAACCTCGAATAAGAAGGTTGCTACCGTAAAGGCAAAGAAGAATCCGAGAAAGGCTGTGGTGAAGGTGGTTGCCGCGGGAGAAGCGACCATCACAGCCAGGTATAAGAAAAAGGCCTACAAGTGCCGGATCATCGCCAAGGATACGAGCAGAGCGGAGCCGAGTGCGAGCCCGGAGGCATCAGCGGATTCGAGCGCAAGCCCCGATCCTGAAGCATCAACAGAACCGAGCGCGAGCCCCACGCCGATACCGAGTTACAAGTCGATCACGCAGGAAGAGGCCAGGGAGATGATGAAGCGTGACGATGGCCATGTGATCGTGGATGTGAGACGACTCAGTGAGTACACGACCGGGCACATCGAAGGCGCGATCCTCATTCCGAATGAGTCGATCACGACGGAGCGGCCGGCAAAGCTACCGGATCTGAATCAGATCATCCTGGTCTACTGCCGAAGTGGCAATCGCAGCAAGCAGGCATCACAAAAGCTCGGAGACATGGGTTACACACAGGTATACGAATTCGGTGGGATCAACACATGGGCAGGACCTATTGTAAAATAAAAAAAATGATCAAAAAGATCAAAAAAACGGAGGTAATCATGAAACAGAAGAGATGGATGAAAAAAGTGTTGGCAACCATGCTGACAGCAGCGATGGCAATGACGGTGGCCGTGGTGGCACCGGCGAAAACATCGGAAGCGAAGAAGGCTGTAATCGACCCGGAATGTCTTCCGATCACACTCGAGTACAACAATCACGGTGACAGCAAGATCATGTATAACTCGAATTACGCACTGGAGGACTGCATCGGGTATCGGAAAGAAAAAGCAACCTATTCGATCAAGATCAAGAATAAAAAGGTGGCAAAGGCCGTAAAGAATACGGACAAGGATAGGGATTCCCTCTATCTCATCGTCGCGACGGGTGTCGGAACCACCAAGGGAACGGTCTATGAGAAGGTCGGAAAGAAAAAGAAGACCAAGCTCGGCGTGGTCAAGATCAAGGTCAAGAAGGCGAAGATGGCGGATGTTATCGACAAGTCAATCTCGCCGATCCAGGACGAGGATTTCGATCGTGACATGACAATCTCTCCCTTCCTGAAGCAGAACAGTATCGATTTCGCGTCCCGGATCCACAAGTATCTTTTGAACAGTGAGCACGGAAAGGTTCACTTCAAAAAGAGCGAATATAAGATTTCCTATGAGGTCCAGGGTGATCCGGAATATGACGATGAAGGAGAAATCACATCTTACAATCCTCCGACGGTATCGGTCAATGACAAGGGAATCGTTACCGCGCTGACGCCTGGACATTCCAGTGTGAATTTCGTGGTCACTTTCTCGGATAAGTCGAAGTTTGAGTGGACGACAAACTTCGAAGTATTGGAATCGGTGCTGAAGAAAGAAAACAAGTATTCGCTTGACAACATTCGTGATCAGATCGTCGGTCTCGACAGCCTGGTTCCCGTTGTTCAGGATGGCGAGGAGAAGATGGTCCCGCAGATCGGTTTCGATAACGCGGCAACCACACCGGCGTTCAAGGCCGTAGAAGAGGAAGTACACAACCGTCTCGAGATGTACGGCTCGATCGGACGCGGTTTTTCGGAAAAATCCAATGAGAGTACGGACATATACGAAGGCACCAGAGACAAGATACTCGACTTTTTGGGCGCCGACCGTGGCACCTATACCTGCTTCTATACCAACAGCACGACAGATGGATTGAACAAGCTTGCCAGCGCGCTGATCACCAGTAAAAATGATCTCGTACTGACGACACGCATCGAGCATCACGCGAATGACCTCTCCTGGAGAGAGCGCTGCAAGGTAGACTGGGCCGAGGTAAAAAAGTCAGACGGTCGAGTGAATTATGATCAGATCGAGAAAAAACTGAAGAAATACAAGGGTAAGGTAAAAGTTGTATCTATCTCCGCGGCTTCCAATGTGACCGGATATGTGATGGATGTGCATCGTGTAGCCAAGATGGCACATAAATACGGAGCGATGATCGTAGCGGACGGCGCCCAGATCGTGGCACATCGAAAGTTCGAGATGATTGGTGATCCCGATGATCCGGATGACGATATCGACTTTATCGCCTTCTCGGCACACAAGATGTACTCGCCGTACGGCGGCGGTGCCGTTGTCGGCCTGAAGAAGGAGCTTTATAAGCACATGCCGACCTTCTACGGAGGAGGAACCGTTCAGATCGTGGGAGATACCTGGGTAGACTACAAGGAGAAGACGGTTGCGGTCTATGAGGCCGGTTCGCCGAACTATCCGGGCGTTGTCGGTCTCGGCAAGGCAATCGAGGTACTGAACGATGTCGGATTTGATGCCATCCGGGCACACGAGAAGGAACTGAACAGGCGTCTGATCGATGGCCTGAAGAAGTATCCGACGATCAAGATTTACGGTGATTCCGAGAATATCGATGACCGTGTCGGCGTGATCACCTTCAATCCGTCGGATGTCAATACGCAGCTTCTGGCTGAGGAATTGAGCAAAATCGGAGCCGTGGCAACCAGACGCGGACAGTTCTGTGCGCATCCGTATGTATGGCGCCTGATGGGGATTCCGGATTCCGAACTGGAAGGCTATGAAGGCTGCGCAAGCGCGAAGACACCGGGTATGCTCCGTATCAGCTTCGGTATCTACAATACGGTTGAAGAAGTGGATAAATTCCTTGAAATCCTGCCGAAGGCTTTGGAAAGCGCGAAGAAACGTCAGGAGATTTCGGATGCCGCACCGGAATTCTGATGAAGTCGTAATCATATCCTGTAAAAGGATAGAGAGGAGAATGGCGTAACATATGAAAGTTTCATTTGATTTGGATGAAGTTCTTTTTGTTCGACCGGATAAATATGAGACGGAGCCACCGCTTCGCTTTCCGTACAACAAGCTGTATCCGGAACGACTGCGCAAAGGAACGGTAAAACTGATCCATGATCTGCAGGAGGAAGGGTTCGAGGTGTGGGTATACACCTCGTCCTTCCGCACCGCAGTGTATATCCGCGCGTTGTTCAGACATTACGGCGTCCGGTTCGATGACATCGTAAACGGCTATCGGCATCGCGACGAGATCCAGGGCAACAGAAAGGATCCGATGCCGCAAAAAACCCCCAACCACTACCGTATCGGACTTCATGTCGATGACGAGGAGGGTGTCGTGAAAAATGCCCCGATGTACGGATTCCGCGCGATGCAGGTTTACGAACCGGACGATCAGTGGGCGGAGAAGGTACTGGAAGAGGCCAGGCGCGTTCGTAAGATTGAGGAAAAGGCATAAAGGGGGTGGACGTATGACACCTGGCAATTCATTCATGGAACGAATGCAGGAAGATATGAAGAGATACCGGGATCGCCGTGAGGCCGTCCGCGTCAGTATCATTGAGCGTTTTATGGTGAAGAAAGTCTCGCCGGAAAAGCTGCACCCCAACCCGGATGACGAGTTTACTTATGTCAATATCGGTCCCAGCGAGCGGATCATCGAGGAATATGCGCAGGAGGCCAGAATGTGTCAGGCGCGGGGAATGCCGATTTTTGATGAGCCGATTATGATCCAGAAGATGGAATTTGGCGGTGAGTATATCATTCTGAACGGTCATCATAGGTGGGCAGCGGCGCTGAAGGCCCGTGTCCCGACCGTGCGGGTGACGATCGTTAATCCCGGCAAGAAATAGGAGGAAAAGATGAAGAAGATAAGTGTAGGAAAGGTCCTGGCCTTTACGGCACTGGCAGGTGTGGGAGCCTTCGTAGCTTATGATCTGATCCAATTAAAACGAGGCTATGCCAAGTATCAGGATGATCTGAACGAAGAAGCTTCCGATCGGATCCGGTCCAAGAAGGACTCGCGTGAGGAAAGGGTAAAGCGTACACTGGACAAGAATATCGAGTGTTTCGAGAAGGCGATGGAAGATTACGGAGCTAAGATCAGGAATGATCTTGACGAGTCGAATATTGATAAGTTTAAATTACGTCCGATCTTGGAATTCAAGGGGAATTTCTATCGCGTCGGAACGCTTGTTTTTGAAGAGGAAAAAGACCCCTACATCGTGATCAACGCGATCGACAATGAGCGATTCGCGAAGATCGGTGTGATGGAAGAGATCGAGGCATATCCGTATGATATGCCGGAAGAACGCATCCGTGAGGTTGTAGCGGAAGTATTGGAAGCGGAACTGTAAGGAGGACTTCTATGGAGACATGTGTCTGAAACACATGGTCTTCAAAATAGGAGGATAAACAAAAATGGAAACTCTGGAAGAGGTTTTATCATCGATTGACGATTTTGTCTGGGGACCGGTAATGCTGGTACTTCTGTTGGGTACGGGTATATTTTTAACAATTCGTACCCGGTTTATGGGATGGCGAAATCTCGGTTTTGCCCTGAAAAGCGGCTTAGGGAAGGAGGCCCGGACCAAGTCCAAAGGGACCGGAGATATCTCACCGTTTTCGGCGCTTACGACGGCGTTGGCGGCGACGATCGGAACGGGAAACATCGTCGGTGTCGCTACGGCTATGGTGGCCGGCGGACCGGGCGCTCTGGTATGGATGTGGATGTCCGCATTTTTCGGCTTGACATCGAAGTTTTCAGAGTGTATGCTTGCGATCAAGTACAGAGAGGTGAATGAGCAGGGCGAGATGTCCGGCGGACCGATGTACACGATGAAGCATGCGTTTAAGCATAAAAGCTTTGGTTCGATCCTGGGGTGGTTCTTTGCGTTCTTCGCGGTGGTAGCTTCCTTTGGAATCGGTAACCTGACACAGGCTAACTCGATCACGGAAGCGCTGAACAATACCTTCGGTTTTGAACCCTGGATCGTGGGAATCATCCTGACGGTGGTATCTCTGGTTATCATCGTCGGAGGCATCAAGACTATTTCCAAGGTGTCGCAGTGGGTCGTGCCGCTGATGGCTATATTCTATCTCTTGGCCGGACTGGTCGTGATCGGATTTAATATCGGGAATATCCCGGAGGGCGTTGCGATCATATTCAAGAGCGCCTTTTCACTTGAGGCAGCAGGAGGTGCCGGTATCGGTATCTTCGTTTCCTCGATGATGCAGGCGATGCGCTTCGGTGTGGCCAGGGGGATTTTCTCCAACGAGGCCGGTATGGGTTCGGCAGCGATCACGGCAGCGGCCGCTACCACCGATAATCCGGTTCGTCAGGGATATATCAATATGACGGGAACCTTTTGGGATACCATCGTGGTTTGTACTGTCACAGGGCTCTGTATCGCCAGCTCCGGCGTACTCTCGACACCGGAAGTGATAAACGGCACGGTGAAGGGCGCCGGCGTCACGATCGCCGCGTTTGAGACGGCGCTGGGACCGGTCGGCGGATGGCTGGTCACGATCGGGATCGCGCTTTTCGCATTTTCAACGATACTTGGTTGGGAGTATCACGGTGAGAAGGCGTTTGAGTATCTCTTCCATACGCATCGATATAATATGGTCTATCGCGTGTTGTTTTCGCTGATCGTATATCTCGGCGCGACGACGACGCTGACCGTGGTATGGAACTTCTCCGATATCGCGAACGCGCTGATGGCAATCCCGAACCTGATATGTCTGTTGGTTCTCAGCAAGGAGATTGCGGACGATATGAAGGCGTTTCAGCCGACCATCCATGCTTCCGGGAAGAAACGCAGTAAAGCATCATAGATTTCATGTCTTCCGTGTTCCGATTCGGGGCGCGGAAGGTTTATATAGGAGACGGACAGCGATATGCAGATTTTGTCACGCGGTGGAACCGCGGAATATGTCGAGAAACGCTCCAAATTCATCGCAACACTGATTCCGGTGACATCGGAAGAGGAAGCGATGGAGCAGGTGGAGGCGCTTCGAAAAAAATACTACGACGCGCGTCACAACTGTTATGCCTATATTGTCTTTTCGGAGGATGGCAAAGAGGTGATCGAGAGGAGTTCAGACGACGGAGAACCATCCGGGACAGCAGGTCGTCCGATGCTGGATGTGTTGTCTGGAAATCAAATCCGAAATATACTTGCTGTCGTTACCAGATACTTCGGAGGAACACTTTTGGGAACGGGCGGTTTGGTGAGAGCATACTCGACCGCTGTGAAGGAAGCGGTTGACAATTCGGATTTAACCGAGATATCTGACGGAGTAAAACTTGTTTTAAGGCTAGACTATACCAACCTGGGGTCTGTACAGCACCTTATGAGAGAATGCCGCGTTTCGGAGGTTTCCAGCGAATATGGGGATGGCGTGAGCCTGACATTGGTGGTGCCGCAAGACGAAATATCGCGGTTTAAAAAAGAATTAACGCAAATCTTCGCCGGTAAGGAACAAATCGAGGATTTGGGCCCGGTCAGATATGGAGGTGTCGCCGGAGAATTGTTTCTTTTGTAGGTGAGATTTTTGACAGTTTTTGTTAGTGGATGGCACATGTGAGTTACGACGTAACACCTGTGATCGGCGATAAAAAAAGTAAAG
>JAEEGM010000073.1 GCA_016280325.1 Eubacterium sp.
TACCAAGAAACCGAAGAATGTTGATACGGATCCGAATGATGAAAAACCGGAAGAGCCGGAAGAGCCGGAAGAACCCGAAGAGCCGACGGAAGAAGATCCGGGTAGTGAAGATCCTGTCGATGTCGACCCGGATGACAGTGGCGGCGGTGATGTCGACACGGATCCGGCGGACTAGTGCTGTTCAGAGTCTGGCAGGAACGGAAAAAATGATCCGGCGCGTATGTGTTTCGGAAAAAATAAGAAGTGATAAGGGGCGCCCCGGGATTGTGGGCGCCCCTTATTGTGAAGGTTTATCTAAAATAATCTGTCAACTGATTTGGTTGTACTTACGCAGTACGCGTTCGATACGCTCGGTCGGATCCAGATACTCGGAGATCGAATAATCATGATTCAGCGTATCGATCAGAAGAGCGATATACTTGCTCATATCTACGTCGATGTAGTACTCGCGCTCGAGAACTTCCGGTGCCTGATAAACCAGGTTGGTGGTCATCACGCGATAGATCAGGCCTTTCTCATAAGCCTCGTCGAAAACACTCATACCGTTGGTGAAAAGACCGAAGGTCGAAGCGACGAAGATACGGTTGGCCTTGCGCTTCTTCAACTCGGTGGCAACATCGATCATACTCTCACCGGAGGAGATCATATCGTCGATGACGACGACGTCTTTGCCCTCCACGGAAGCACCGAGGAACTCATGAGCGACGATCGGGTTGCGCCCGTCGACGATCTTGGTGTAATCTCTTCTCTTATAGAATGTTCCCACATCCACGCCGATGACATTTCCGAAGTAGATGGCACGTCCCATCGCACCCTCGTCCGGGGAGATGATCATCATGTTGTCCGCGTTCATTTTTATATCCGGAACATTCTGCAGCAGCGCCTTGATAAACTGATAGGTCGGCTGCACCGTCTCAAAACTGCTGAGCGGGATTGCGTTCTGAACACGCGGATCATGCGCGTCGAAGGTGATGATATTGTCAACACCCATACTTACGAGTTCCTGCAGAGCGAACGCGCAGTCTAAAGACTCTCTGGTCGTGCGGCGATGCTGACGGCTCTCGTATAAAAATGGCATGATCACGGAGATACGTCTTGCTTTTCCTCCGATTGCCGAGATCATACGTTTCAGATCCTGGTAGTGATCGTCCGGCGACATGTGGTTAATCTGGCCACAGACCTTGTAGGACAGGCTGTGGTTGCAGACATCCACCAGCAGAAAAATATCCTTACCGCGGACGGACTCATTGATGATACCTTTGGCCTCTCCGGAACCGAAGCGCGGACACTTGGCATCGATGATGTAGGAATCCTTCTTGTAGTTGGTAAAGTGGATCTCCTGTGTCGGATCCATGGCTGCCTCGCGGCGCCAGTCAGCGATGTAACGATCGACCTTTTCGCCGATCATGCGACTGCTCTCAAGAGGCAGGATTGCCAGATCCCCGTAGGGGATACTTTTGTTTAATTCTTTTTGTGTTGGCATTGTTTTCTCCCATCTTTTGCTTAAAAAAATGTTACTATCGTTATCGATATGGCCCGTGTGAGTCTCAGCTCACCTTGAGGCGGATATCGTCACCGATCAATCGGAGCATCTGGTAATACTTGGCGATGCGTGAAAAGACGCGCTCGGTATACAGTTCATTCATATCCTGTATGGACAGGTTGGTCGTGATGATCGTCGAATGCTCTCTGTGCAGACGGCTTTCGATCACATGATAGAGCTGCGTCGTTGTAAAACTGTTGGCCATCTCCGTTCCCAGATCATCCAGGATGAGAAGGTCGCTGTCCAGAATATAGGAAAGCATGGAATCTTTGTCGTTGTAGCTGAGCGTCCGGTCGAACTGTCTGGCTTCGAGGAGTTCGAAAAGATGGATCGCGTCCAGATACAGCACCGAGTGTCCCTGCTCGAGGAGCTCTCTGGCGATGCAGTGCGATAAAAATGTCTTTCCGATTCCGGTGTTACCGTATAAAAGCAGATTCTGAAAACAGGAATCAAAATTACGGACGAATGCCTTGGACGCGTTCAGTACATCCGCCATGATCGCGCGAGAGGTCATCCCCGTCAGGTTGTCCTCCATGTCCTCCGGATACATATTCAGATCAAAGTGGTCGAAGTTCTCCGATGTGATCCGACGATCCAGGTTGGACTGATCATAGAAAAGCTTGATGGCACGTGTCTTCAGACAGTGACATTTTTCTCCGTCGATATAGCCGGTATCGTGGCAGTCCGGGCAGTCATACGCGGGCTCTAAATAGGCTTCGTCCCAACCGTGTGAAGCCAGGAGCGACGCGCGTTCATTTTTGATGGACTCCAGCTCCTCCTCGTAGGAGAGGCGGGCCTGCTCGTCGTTCTCCAGTGAATTCCCGACAAAGCTTAAGGAGAGCTTGCGTACCATAGCATCGAGCTCATTCAGTCTGGGAAGTGCGTTGTAGACTTCCTCACGACGCTCGTCGGCTTCTGCCATCCGGCGTGTACGGATCAAAGCGTACTGATTCATCAACTGATCGTATTGGCTGTTTGTAAGATTCATGGCGTTCCCTTTCTTTTTTGAAGAAACTGTCGTTCCATATCTTCGTAATCCTCATCGGTGTAATCCCTTCCGCGGAAGTTCTGGAAGGAGGTGCCCGTTATTCGCTTGCGCGGTTGCGCGGGCTTGGCATGTGCCTTCTTGCTTTTCTGGAACGCTTCATCCGCGCGGGCGATATCGTCCATTGTCTTTACACCCTGTCTGGCCCATCCGGCCAGGATAGAGGAAACATAATTCAGATTGGTATCTCCGGTCTGCAGGACGGTTCGCTTGCAGGCCTCGCCCAGTATCTCGTCGGAAAAATGGTAGTCATCCCAGCTGTCGACGATCTCCCGTTCAGCCGGCGCGAAGTCCCTATGGATCCCCAACGCCTTGGCGATGGTCCGATATTTTCCTGCGAAGTCGGCAGCCTCGGCTCGCGCCTCCACGACGGAGCGGATGCCCTTTTTCTTCCACTCGATAGCAATCGTTTCTATATAACGAGGCTTGGTCTTCTGTCTTTCAGCAGCCAGATCATACAGATAGCAGATCAGATCGCCGCTGAAACTCAAGTCGCAGATCAGATACATAACCAACTGCATATGAGCCGGTGTGAGTGGAGCGCCCAGCGCCTGTTCGATATGGGAGAGCGTCTGTTGCATCTCCACATCTTTGGACAGGGCCTCGATCTGCATCGGCGAATAGTTGATCCGCTGAGGAACCTCGTTTTCGACGGGAGTTGGCGTCACGTCCGTGCCGAACTC
The DNA here is from genome assembly GCA_016280325.1 of Eubacterium sp. Taxonomy (GTDB): domain Bacteria; phylum Bacillota; class Clostridia; order Lachnospirales; family Lachnospiraceae; genus Eubacterium_F. Next base: position 3,272 of record JAEEGM010000073.1, read on the forward strand.
CGATGTCGCTTCCCGTTCGGAACTCAGCACACGAAGATGCGGTGCTCCGGTTTCTATAAAAGTGTGGGTTGTGTCCGGAGATGCCTGAATCATTTCCGGCGTACGCAAAGAGATGCCATTGATGTAGTCATTCTCCTCCATCAGCGTAAGCAGGCCTTCGCGTTCCCAGTAGTGCAGGGCGCGCACGATGTCGCGCTCCGTGAGGTCGAGCCGATCCGCCAGTGTTTCGACGGAAACCTGTCCGGTCAGTCCCGGGTTCTGGCTGGCCATGAGAAGATAGAGGTAGATTTTGACGTTTTCACCGTTGGCTTTTAATAAGTAGTGCAGCAGAATTTCATTCGGCACCTGGGTGCTGCCCGGGGTACCGTCTGTGGTGATCATAAAACCCATTTCGGATTGCTCCTCATCTATAAAAAATATCCGTTGATTTTCGCAATGCTCAATTATCATATCACAACGTTAAACACATTGCAAACCCCCTCCGATGTGCTCTTTTTTTGTAGAATCCCTTTGTGGATAATGTTCATAATGTGCATAATACGTTTCACCGGAGACTATTTATGTAGAAAAAATGCCTGCGAACAACGTAATTTCGAAATTCTGAAAAAATTTAATGATAATTCGAGTTATGGACAAAAAAAAAGAGCATAAAATTATCCACCGCTTCACGAAGAGAAAAAATGTTGATAAAGCGGTGGATAACGTGCATAAGTTAGTCGTTCAGAAGGTGCTCGCCGATATCCACGACGTTTCCGGCACCCATAGTTATTAACAAGTCATCGTCGATTAAATTTTTTAAAATAAATTTTTCGATCTCTGAAAATCCTCCAAGATAGATTGCGTCACCTCCGTGCTCGGAGATGAGATCAGCGATGTCCTTCGAGGAGATATCGCCGGGATCCGGCTCGCGCGCAGCGTAGATGTCAGCGAGGATCACGTGATCGGCCAGGGAGAGTGCCTCGGCAAACTCCGGTAAAAAGGCCTTTGTGCGACTGTAGGTATGTGGCTGGAAGATAACCCAGAGCTCACGGTGCGGGTATTTTTCGGCAGCGGTGAGCGTGGCACGGATCTCCGTCGGATGATGCGCGTAGTCATCGATGATCGTGAAACCATTTTTCTTCCCTTTGTATTCGAAGCGTCGCTCGGTTCCCGTGAACTTAGCGAGAGCCTGTGTGATCGAACCCTCGTCGATGCTTAAGATGTCCGCGAGAGCGATACAAGCCAATGCGTTTCCGATATTGTGCAGTCCCGGAATCTGAAGAGAGAAGGGGCCGCGTTTCCCTTCGGAACAGATGGCGGTGAAGGTCGGATTCCCGTGATCGTCATAGGAGATATCCGAGGCGGTGTAGTCAGCATCTGAAGTTGCGCTGACGGTGATCACGCGACAGGAAAGCCCCTTCGTGAACTCGTCGAGCCGATCGATATCCGCGTTGATGATCAGTGTTCCGTCAGCCGGAATGAGCTCCGCAAAGCGACGGAAAGAATGGCGGATATCTTCGATATCCTTGAAAAAGTCCATATGGTCTTCTTCTATATTGAGTATGATCCCGATCGTCGGAAAAAATTTCAGAAAGCTATTCGTGTACTCGCAGGCCTCCGTGATGAAGTTATCATCCCGGCCGATACGAATGTTACCGCCGATCGCCGGAAGGATTCCGCCGACAGAGATTGTCGGATCGAGGTCAGCCTCCAGCAGGATCTGAGAGGCGATGGAGGTAGTCGTCGTCTTGCCGTGGGTTCCTGCTACCGCGATGGCTGTGCCGTAGTTCTTCATCACCTGTCCCACAAGCTCGGCGCGTTCGAGCATCGGAAGACCGCGGCGCACACACTCGGCGTACTCCGGATTGTCCGGATGGATGGCAGCGGTATAGACAACCAGATCAATGTCGTCCGTGATGTTCTCCGCAACCTGCCTGTACGCGATCGTCATCCCGAGATGTTCAAGATGTTCCGTGATGGGGCTCTTCGCCCGGTCTGATCCGGAGATGACAAATCCCATCGAGTGGAGGAGTTCAGCAAAGCCACTCATGCTGATCCCGCCGATTCCGATGAAGTGAATGTGCTCCGCGTTCGCCGAATCACGGTTTTTCCTGAAATCGATTGTGAACATTTTTATGACCTCCGTTCGCTATATGGTGTGTCTTTTTATGTAAAAAGCTCTATATCTACATAAAATATTGTAACAAGTCTTTCAAAAAAATACAAGCCTTGATTTTTTTTGTGCAAGTTTTACAAAAATGGTAAAAAAACGAAAATATTTTTGTAAAAAATATTCCCATTTCCAAAAAAATGTGTTATACTGATATCAATATTTCAACAACAGGGGTGAATCAGATGATTAAAAAGGAAATGATAGCCATGCTATTGGCTGGCGGACAGGGTTCCCGCCTGGGAGTTCTGACTGCAAATGTAGCAAAACCTGCTGTTGCCTTTGGAGGGAAATATCGTATCATCGATTTCCCGCTGAGTAACTGTATCAATTCGGGAGTTGATACGGTAGGTGTGCTGACGCAGTACCAACCACTGAAGCTGAACACTCACATCGGAATCGGTATTCCGTGGGACCTCGATCGAAACGTCGGTGGCGTTTCCATCCTGCCCCCTTATGAGAAGAGTCAGAACAGCGAGTGGTACACCGGTACGGCGAACGCGATCTATCAGAACCTGACGTACATGGAGTACTACAATCCGGAGTACGTACTGATTCTCGGCGGCGATCACATCTACAAGATGGATTATCAGGTGATGCTTGATTTCCACAAGGCGAACAACGCTGATGTTACGATGGCAACGATTCCTGTACCGATTGAGGAGGCGAGTCGTTTCGGTGTCTGCATCACCGACGACACCCACCGCGTTCTCGAGTTCGAGGAGAAGCCGGAGCACCCAAGGAGCAATCTGATTTCGATGGGTATCTATATCTTCTCGTGGCCGGTGCTCAAGGAGGCGCTGATTCGGTTGAAGGATCAGGCCGGATGTGACTTCGGTAAGCACATTCTTCCGTACTGCAAGGACCGTGGAGACAGGATCTTCTCCTACGAGTTCAACGGTTATTGGAAGGACGTGGGAACGTTGGGTTCGTATTGGGAATCCAACATGGAACTTATTGACCTGATTCCGGTATTCAATCTGTATGAAGAATTCTGGAAGATCTACACGCGCAATGAGTGGTTGAGACCACAGTTCATCGCGAGTGACGCCGTGATCGATCGCGCTATCATGGGAGACGGCTGCGAGATCTACGGTGAGGTACACAACTCCGTGATAGGCTCTGATGTCGTGATAGAAGAAGGAGCCGTCGTACGGGATTCGATCATCATGAATTCCGTAGTGATCGGCAAGGGAACGGTACTTGACCGTGCTATCGTATCGGAGAATACCACAATCGGAGCGAAGTGTGTACTGGGAGCAGGCGAGGAAGGCGTGACGAATAAGCTCAAGCCGGACGTGTATGCTTTCGACCTTGTCACTGTCGGTGAGAATACGACCATCCCGGATGGTATCTCTATCGGCAAGAATACTGCCATTTCAGGAAAGACTACGGCGGAGGATTACCCCGGAAATGTTTTGGCCGGGGGCGAGACTATGATAAAGGCAGGTGACATGGTATGAGAGCGATAGGTATAATTTTGGCCGGAGGTAACTCCAGTCGTATGAGAGAGCTTACGAGGAACAGAGCCGCTGCGGCACTACCCATTGCAGGAGCATACCGCAGTATCGACTTTGCGTTGAGCAGCATGTCGAACTCGCACATCAACAAGGTGGCCGTGATCACACAGTACAACTCGAAGTCTCTGACAGAGCACTTGAATTCGTCCAAGTGGTGGGATTTCGGGCGTAAGCAGGGAGGACTTTTTGTCTTCACACCGACGCAGACACAGGGAAATAACTATTGGTACAGAGGTACGGCGGATGCGATCGCACAGAACGTGGACTTCCTGAAGACCTCGCATGAGCCCTATGTGATCATCGCGAACGGTGACTGCGTGTACAAGATGGATATGAACAAGCTTTTGGAGTATCATATCGAGAAGAACGCGGACATCACGATTGTAACGAAGGACTTGGGCGAAGTGGACGATCCCAGCCGCTTCGGTGTTGTTTCGGTTGATCCGAGCGGGATGATCACGGAGTTCGAGGAGAAGCCTCTCGTGACGTCCAAAACTTTGGTATCCACGGGTATATACGTCGTAAGACGCCGCCAGCTGATTGAGATGATCGAACGGGCGGGAGCAGAAGACGGATTTGATTTGGTGAAGGATATTTTTATCCGCTATAAGGGATTGAAAAAAATATATTCATACCCGATGGATTCCTACTGGAGCAACATAACTGCTGTGGATTCCTACTTTAAGACGAATATGGATTTCCTGGACAAGGATATCAGACGGTATTTCTTTAATGAGTATCCTGCTGTGATGAGTAAGATCGATGATCTTCCACCGGCGAAGTTCAATGCCGGCTCGAACGTCAAGAACAGCTTGATAGCCAGCGGATGTATCATCAACGGAGAAGTTTCCGATTCGTTACTGTTTAAGGAAGTCTATGTAGGAAACAATTCAGTGATCCGCAATTCCATCATCCTGAATGATGTGTATATTGGGGATAACGCCTATATTGAAAATTGTATCGTTGAGAGCCATGACACCATCAGCGCAAACGCGAATTATACAGGCACTCCGGACAACATCAATATCATACTGGAGAAAAATGACCGCTACGTATTATAGCGATCAAAAATAAACGGAGGGGGTAATTTCATATGGAGATTACGGATACGCGGATTCGTATGATCAACAAAGAATCCAAGATGAGAGCCGTTGTCTCTGTCACGTTTGACGACTGTTTCGTGGTTCATGACATCAAGGTGATCGAAGGCGAAAAGGGGTTATTTATCGCTATGCCGAGCAAGAAGACGCCGGATGGAGAGTATCGAGACATCGCACATCCGATCAACAGTGATATGAGAAATCGCTTAGAAAGCGTAATTCTCGACGCGTACAAGGTTGAACAGGCGAAGGAACCTGAGGATGATGAGGAGTGAGCGTAAGGTGGTGTGATAGGAAGCATTTATATAAATGTTTTCAGACTTACGTTGGTTCTGTGACAGAACATGCATGAAGAAAAAGGACTACCCGGTCAGGGCGACCGGGTAGTTCTTTTGCTGTGTCCGCTCGTGTATTGACGAGTTGCGAAAGCATGTGGTACAATATCTTCATTAGTTTATATCAGTATTTGTGTCAGGAGTTTATCATATGTATATGATTGTTGGGTTAGGAAACCCGGGAAGTAAATACGCGGCCACCAGGCACAATATCGGATTTGATCTGATCACATATCTCAGTGATCACTACGATATCCGTTTGCGTGATAAGGAGGGCTTCGCCATCACCGGCAAAGGCCGGATCGAGGGGCAGGCTGTATTGTTGGTACAGCCACAGACGTACATGAATGAGAGCGGGCGCAGTGTGCGTGCGCTGAAGGATTATTATAAACTTTCGGATGAGGATATTTTTATCGTGTGTGATGATATCAATCTGGAGGTCGGGCAGGTTCGTGTCCGGCCGAAGGGAAGTGCCGGCGGACACAATGGACTGAAGAGTATCATCGCGCATTTGGGAACGGAGACTTTCTCCCGTATCCGGATCGGCGTCGGTGCCAAGCCGGAGTACGGTGATCTCGTTCATCATGTTCTCGGGCGTTTCGCGAAGGAGGAGGAAGCGATCCTGCGAGACGTTCTGGAACTCGCGGAAAAGGCGGTGATCCTGGGAATCACGGATGGCGTGGACAAGGCCATGAATGAAGTGAACGGAGTAAAGATTACCGAGTAAGGATTACTGAGTAGAAGGTTTATCAGAGGTTATTATGGAGACAATACTGGCCCCTCTTCGGGAGATCGAAGACTATATCGAATGCGAGAACGCTGTTTCGCGCGGGGATACCCCCGTGGCGGTCAGCGGTTGTTCGGATACGCAGAAGAGCCAGTTTATATCGGCGCTTTCAAAAAAGGATGGGTATCGCCTTGTCATTACCTATGACGAAGCACGCGCGATGGAATTGATCGAGGATTTGCGGATGTATGACCGTGAGGTGATGTATTATCCGGCGAAGGACCTTATTTTTTTCAGTGCGGATGTTCACGGACAGGCGATCACGCAGGTGCGTCTGGCGGTGATACGAAGGCTCCAGATGGATGTTCCGACGACGATCGTCACGACGATCGATGGCGGGATGGATGCCTGCTTGCCGTATACCTATTATAAGAAACATGAACTTCGCCTGCGGAAAGGAGACACGTTGGAACTGCAGGCGTTCATGGAAACCATCGTTGAGATGGGCTATGAAAACGTCGGCCAGGTCGAAGGGGAAGGCGACTTTTCCGTCCGGGGCGGAATCATCGATATCTATCCGGAGACGGAGGAGACCGCGTTTCGTATTGAACTGTGGGACGATGAGATCGACAGCATCCGCAGTATGGATGTCGAGAGTCAGCGCTCCATCGAGCAGGTGGAGGAACTGACGATCACACCGGCTTCGGAAATGATGCTCTCCGCCGAGCGTTCGGAGGAAGGGCGTGAGAAGATCCGTAAGGAGAGTGAGAAGCGGATCGCTGAATTCAAAAAGGCGGAGAATCATGAGGCGGCCGAGCGGCTTCGCCATACGATCGATACCTTTTTACACGCTTACGAGACCTACCACGGGATGGTAAATCTCGAGAGTTTTATAAGATATTTCGCGCCGGAGGAACCCGTGTCCTTCTTTGATTATTTTGACGGAAAGGATACGCTCATTTTTATCGATGAGCCAAGGTATGTTTTGGAAAAAGCGAAGGCTGTCGAGGCGGAGTTTACCGAGGCGATGAAGATTCGTCTGGAGCAGGGTTATATCCTGTCCGGGCAGACAGATATTCTGTATTCGAGAGAGCAGGTATTGGCGAAGTTGAAGCGTTATCCGACGATACTGATGAGTGCGCTGGATTTTCGGGAGAAAGCGTTTCCGGTTAAACATACCTATCGTCTTCATATCCAGGGAGGGACTTCCTATAACAGTGATTTTAGTCTTTTGACGAAGGATCTGAAACGGTATGTGAAAAATCATTACCGTGTGCTGATCCTGTCCGCATCCCAGACCAGGGGGCAGCGTCTGGTCGACAACTTCTCCGAGTATGATATCCTGTCCTTCTACGACGGCACGATGACGCATAAGCTTCTGCCCGGTGAGGTCATGGTTTCCAAGGGAAATCTCAGGCGCGGATTTGAATACCCGGACCAGCGGTTTGTCGTTCTGACAGAGAGTGATATCTTCGGTGCGCGCCGCAAGAAGAAAAAGAAAAAGAGATATGACGGCGCTTCGATCCATAGCTTCAACGACCTAAAGGTCGGCGATTACGTGGTTCATGAGAGTCACGGTCTCGGGATCTACGAGGGGATCGAAAAGATCGAGGTTGACCATATTATCAAGGATTATCTCAAAGTGTCCTATGCGGAGGGCAGCATACTCTATGTGCCGGCCACTTCGCTGGAGATGCTGCAAAAATATGCGGGGGCCGATGCCAAGCCACCGAAACTCAGCAAGCTCGGCGGAAATGAGTGGAAGAAGACCAAGTCCCGCGTGAAGAAGGCGGTCGAGGAGATCGCCGAGGAGTTGGTGGAACTGTACGCCAGACGAAGACAGAACAGAGGGCATCAGTTTGAGCCAGATACCGTCTGGCAGAAGGAGTTCGAGGAACTTTTTCCTTATGAAGAAACGGAAGATCAGCTCCATGCGATCGAAGATGTCAAGCGTGACATGGAGAGTGAGAAGATCATGGACCGGCTGATCTGCGGGGATGTCGGTTACGGCAAGACGGAGATTGCAATCCGTGCCGCCTTCAAGGCCGTGATGGACGGACGTCAGGTGGCTGTGCTGGTGCCGACGACGATACTGGCCAGTCAGCATTACAGCACCTTTGCGGAGCGGATGAGTCGCTTCGGTATCAATGTGGAGCTTCTTTGTCGTTTGCGGACGCCGGCGGAGCAGAGAAAGACGATCGCCGGTCTGAAAAAGGGAAGCGTCGATGTTGTCATCGGGACGCACAAGCTTCTCGGAAAGAGCGTGGAGTTCAAAAATCTCGGCCTTCTGGTCGTGGATGAGGAACAGCGTTTCGGCGTGCGCCACAAGGAGAAGCTGAAACTTTTGAAAAATACCGTCGACGTGCTGACGCTGACGGCGACGCCGATCCCCCGTACCCTGCACATGAGTCTCGTGGGGATTCGTGATATGAGTGTATTAACCGAGCCACCGGAGGATCGTATGCCGATCCAGACCTTTGTGATGGAGAGGAGCGACGAAATCGTACGGGAGGCTGTCCTTCGCGAGGTGGGACGAGGCGGACAGGTGTATTATATCTACAATCGTGTGAATAATATCGAGACGATCACGGCAAATGTAAAGGAGCTTGTTCCGGAGGCGACGGTGGCTTACGCGCACGGGCAGATGACGGAGCGTGAACTCGAGGATACGATGTACAGTTTTATTGAGGGTGATATCGATGTGCTCGTGGCAACCACCATCGTGGAGTCGGGACTTGATATCCCGAATGTCAATACGATCATCATCGAGGACGCGGACCGTCTGGGACTCTCACAGCTGTATCAGTTGCGGGGAAGAGTCGGGCGGAGCGGTCGCGCGGCATACGCGTTTTTGATGTATCGGAGAGACAAACTTCTGCAGGAGGTGGCGGAGAAGCGTCTGGCTGCTATCCGTGAGTTTACCGAGCTCGGTTCGGGATTTCGGATATCAATGCGTGATCTGGAACTGCGTGGTGCGGGCAATCTTCTCGGGACCGGTCAGCACGGGCATATGGCAGCGGTCGGTTACGATCTGTACTGCAAGATGCTGGAGAAGGCCGTGCGCCGCCTGAAGGGAGAGGCGCTTCCGCAGGAGGATTACGAGACAAACGTGGATATACGGGTTGACGCCTTTATCCCGGTAGGGTATATTAAGAATGAGTTCCAGAAGCTGGACGTCTACAAGCGGATCGCTGAGATTGAGACAGCGGAGGAAGCGTCGGATATGCGTGAGGAATTGCAGGATCGATTCGGTGAGGTTCCGGGCAGTGTCGAGAATCTCCTTTCGATCGTGTTGATGAAGAACCGGGCTCATCGGCTGTATGTTACTTCGCTCGAGGAAAGTGAGGAAGAGATCCGGGCTGCGCTGTATCCGAAAGCAACCATCGATCCGATGAAGATTCCGGGACTGATCCGGGGAGCGAAGGGAAAACTCTTATTTGATCCGGAGAGAACCGTGCTACGGGCGGGTAAGGAAGTTAACCTGCCGCCGTATTTTAGGTGCCGCAAGGATGCGGACAGTCTGACGGAGGCCGGGTGGCTGTTGGACAGAATTGAAAAACTGATTATATCGGAAGATAAAGACAAAAAAGATAATAATACCAACAATAATTCAGAAGATAATGATAAAAAAGAAGAAAGTAGCAGCAATAAAGCAATAACAAGTAAGATATCAATATAAAAAGAGAGGATAATACTACTATGATTTCATCGTTGTATAGAAAAAAGATCGTACTTTCTGCCATGCTGGCATGCGTTTTGGCTTTGTCTGCCGGTCTGACAGGATGCGGTTCCGATTCGGAGCAATCGACGGAAACGACGGAGGAAGCCGAGAGCAAAAATGAGGAGCCGAAGGATCATGAGAAGACCGTTCCGGTTGAGAACAGTTCTCTGAAGACTGAGTCGACAGTGATCGCCGTGGGCCAGACGCCGGTTCTCTACAGTGAGTACAAATCCTACTATTATTTTATGGAGAGCCAATACAGTTCGCTGCTCGGTGATCAGGTTTGGAAACAGAGCGCCGGTGGAAACAAGACCATCGGACAGGAGGCAATCGAGGATGTGCTTCGCATGATCATCCAGGTTAAGGTGATCATCAAGGAGGCCGCCAAGCAGGGAGTCGTTCTGGAGGCTGACGAGAAAGAAGACGCGGATTACAGCGCGCAGAAGCTTTTCGACAGTCTGGGAGAAGATGTTACCAAGGACGCGATGATGACGGCGCCGCTTCTGATGCAGATTTTTGAGGAAAACAAGCTGGCGGAAAAGATGTACCGCGTGATCACCGGTCAGGCGGAGACAGGTGTGGCAACCAGCGGCTTGAGTGCGTACCGTGTACAGCTTTTATTTAAGGCAGCGGGTGATAATCGTGAGAAGGTCAAAGCCGATATCGAGAAGCTCCAGAAAAAGATCGCCGGCTCCGAGAAGAGTTTTTACATATACGCGAAAAAAGAAACCGAACTGCCGGAGGTTGAGTATGTGATCGGATCGCTTGATGAGAGGAAGAACCTCTGGTCGACGGTGACATCCCTTCGCAATCAGACCATCAGCCCTGTGATCGAGGAGGCGGACGGGTTCTATATCGCGATGGTTTTGAAAAAGCCGAACGATGAGTTGAATACCGAATACCGAAATCAGGTAGTCACCGATAAGCAGACGGAAGCTTTCCAGAAAAGCTACGAAGAATGGTCGAAAAACTACGACGTAGAGGTCAGTGACGCGCTACTGTCCGATTGATGAGGACAGTAGTCAGTCGTCATCCTCCTCGTACTTTTTAAGACGTCCGAACAACCTGGTCATGGCGTAGATTTTGGATGCCAGTTTGTCGTTGAAGGCATTTTTCTTCATGCGCCAGATCCAGTTGGTTCCGATGGTAGACGGTGTATTGATTCGTGCGTTCCCGCCGAGACATAAAAAGTCCTGCATCGGGATGATGCACAGATCGGACACGCTGCTCTCGGCCAGCTCGATCATACGCCAGGTAAGCTTCTTTCTTGAAGTAAAGCGTGACGCACTCAGATAACGGAGAGCGACATCGCGGTCGGCCGGAGACACCGAACGCCACCAGCTGAAGGTCGGTTCGTTGTCATGTGTGCCGGTATATACGACGGAATTGCGCTCGTATTTATGAGGCAGATAGTCACTGTCTTCTCTGGAATCAAAGGCAAACTGCAGGACCTTCATTCCCGGGAAACCCGAGTCAGAAAGCATCTGTCTGACGGAATCCGTCAGAAATCCCAGATCCTCCGCAATCACGGAAAACTCGCCGAGTTCGCGTCTGGCAGCGCGGAAGAGGTCAAGCCCCGGTCCCGGGAGCCACTCTCCTTCTCTTGCCGTCTTCGCCCCGTAGGGGATTGCGTAGTACTCATCAAAACCACGGAAGTGGTCGATTCTCACGACATCATACCAGTCATAGACATGGCGGATGCGCTTGATCCACCATTCAAAGCCGGTTTCCATATGTGTTTCCCAGCGGTACAGAGGGTTCCCCCAGAGCTGTCCGTCTGTGGAAAAAGCATCCGGCGGGCATCCGGCCACGGCGGTCGGAAGGCCGTTTTCACCGAACTGAAAGAGATCCGGATGTGACCAGGTATCGGCACTGTCCAGAGCGACATAGATCGGGATGTCCCCGATGATCTCGACACCGCGCTCGTTCGCGTAGACCTTGATGGAGCGCCACTGTGTGAAAAATTCATACTGGAGAAATTGATAGAACAGAACGTCATTTATCAGCTTGTTGCGATAGGTAACCATCGCTTCCGGATCGCGACTCCGGATATCTTCGTCCCATTCCAGGAAGCTGCTACCGCCCAGGCTGTCTTTGATCGCCATGAAAAGTGCGTAGTCCGGGAGCCAGTCGGCATTGGCCTGAACGAATTCATTGTAATCCGGATCGGTTTCGATTCCACTGTTATCAAAAGCTTTTCTTAAGAGCCGGAAGCGGCGTTTATAGATCAGATCATAGCGAACAAAGTGGTCATTGGTTCCCTCGGCAGCCGCCTCACATTCTTTTTCCGTCAACCATCCCTGTCGGATCAGTTCGGACAGAGAGATAAAGTAGGGGTTTCCTGCAAAGGTAGAAAAAGACTGATAGGGGGAGTCACCGTAGCCGGTGGGGCCCAGTGGCAGGATCTGCCAATAGGTCTGTCCGGCTTTTTCCAGATTGTCTATGAAATCATACGCTGCCTGATCGAAGCATCCGATCCCGAAGCGGGAAGGGAGACTGGCGATCGGCATCAGTATTCCGCTTGTTCGTTCCATGTTACCACCGTTCCGGGCGACCTGCGCCCATTTTTCTTAGAAAAGGGCGGAGTTGTCACGATCGACAACTACCGGAGCCTGCTGATACTCATTCGGGATTGTGACACGATACTTGCGCTGGAAGACATTGCGGTAGATATCCGCCGCGAAAAGATCCTCCTCGTAAAGCTTTCTGGCGTTCTCGCTGAGCCTTGGAAGGTCCGCTGCGAGACGTGTCACGATCTGGAGCTTGGAGTCATCGGAATAGATGCCCGGCTCGTCGATACCGGCTCCTCGAATCTCGCGAAGAAGATGCCCTGCTTTGGAATTCAGTCCCAACAGGTGCAGGTAAGGGAGCGAGGTATCGGTCTTCTCCAGATGAAGGCAGCACTGCAACAGGCATCGACGAAGACGACTTTCAGTAAATGCCTTGGTCTTGATGCGATCGATCAGATCGGTCGCGCAGGTAAAAGAATCCAGTTCGCCGACGATCCGTCCGAAGATATCCGACGAAAGATCCTTGGCTGCGTCGATCACCTGATGGTGATTTTTCAGGCCACCCTCCTTGCGAATCAGATCCCTCAGCGAATAACTGATGAGATCTGAAAAATCATTCAATGTCAGATGCGGTGTATTGCTCTGCATGATACCGGCCCGGATAGCGGTGGACGACGGATATCGCTTCAGTGAAGGATTGGTCGCGTCGCGGTAATCCTGCCCTTCGCGAAGTAAGGTCAGGGGCTTAAGCGGGCTTCCGATCTTGAGCAATGCAAGACAATACTCGATCCCGAGGATATTGTTCGGCATGGAGAAAAACGGCTCGTCGATATCCGCCTCGCCGATGACATTGATCAGCGCCTGCGCGCGGGCATCCGGATAGGAGCACCCTTCGTGGAGACGTTCCTCAAGCAGGGCCTGAAACTCGGTACGGGACTTATCCTCGCGGTCCAGAGTTTCGGCAACCTTGAGAAAATGATCAATATTTCCCTGCTCACTGCCGAAGCACACATGGGTTACGAATCCAAGCTCGGTCAGAGCCTTGATCCCGCCGTAGGCAAAGTCGCCGGCGGATGAGAGCGAGTAGCGGATCGGTAACTCGAAAACGAGATCCGCGCCTCCCTCCAGCGCATCCTGTGTGCGTGAGTATTTATCAAAAATAGCCGGCTCGCCACGCTGTACGAAGTCACCGCTCAGGATGACCACGACGTAGTCTGCTTCCGCCATCTCCTTGGCACGCCGGATCTGGTAGGCGTGGCCGGAGTGAAAAGGATTGTATTCGGCTATGATACCAACAACATTCATAGTATACCCCATGCTGAGCACTTTGTGCGAGGCACCGCACGAGAAATCGCGGATGCGATTTCATGTGTCGGATCAAGGCTGTTTGGGCTCAGCACAAACAGCCGTATGAAAAATCAGTGCTTCAGCATGATTTTTCATGCTGCCCTCCCCGGTTGACATGACATGTGTAATCACTTTATCTATTATATACGATTATTCCGTTTCTGTCAAAAAACTTCAAAAACTTCTTGCGGATAGAATGAACTGATGTTATAGTAAGTGTGTTGCGTTATTTGGTTGACAGAACCGGAGGAGTAAAATGGGCGGATTTTTCGGAGTTGTTGAAAAAAGAAAAAAATCGGATTGTACATTTGATCTGTTTTTCGGAACAGATTATCATTCACATCTGGGCACCAGACGAGGGGGAATGGTTGTATACGGAGAGGACGGGTTTGACCGTGCGATCCATAATATCGAGAATGCCCCGTTTCGTACCAAGTTTGATAAGGACATGCACGATATGGAAGGCTATATGGGGATCGGTTGTATCTCCGATTATGAGCCACAGCCGCTGATCGTTCGTTCCCATCACGGGACCTACGCGATAACAACTGTCAGCAAGATCAATAATGTGGATGAACTGGTAGAGAAGATTTTTTCCAATACATCGTTGCACTTTCTGGAGATGAGCGGCGGTGAGATCAACGCGACAGAGCTGGTAGCGGCGATCATCAACCAGAAGGAAAACCTGATCGACGGAATGCGTTATGCGCTGGAGGTTGTCGACGGATCGCTGACGATGATGGTGATGACTCCGAAGGGAATCTATGTCGGGCGTGATAAGCTCGGACGTACGCCGGCATTTTTAGGCGAGGAGGAAGATGCCTACTGTATTACCTTTGA
>JAEEGM010000074.1 GCA_016280325.1 Eubacterium sp.
AATGATCTTCGAGAGACGATCCTTGAGGTCCTTCATCCCGGTACAAAGGCAAAGGATAGCCATGATCTCCGAAGCCACCGTGATAATAAAGTGATCCTCTCTTGTCACACCGTCAACCTTGCGTCCCTGCCCAACCGTAATATTACGCAACACACGGTCATTCATATCAACACAACGCTTCCACACAATCTGTTTCGGATCGATACGAAGCTCATTCCCCTGCTGAATATGGTTATCAAGCATAGCAGCCAGAAGGTTATTGGCAGATGTGATCGCGTGAAAATCGCCCGTAAAATGAAGATTCAGTTCTTCCATCGGTACGACCTGCGCGTAACCACCACCGGCAGCTCCACCCTTTAATCCGAAACAAGGGCCCAAAGATGGCTCGCGAAGCGCGATAATCGCTTTTTTACCGATCACCTGCATCGCTTCACCTAGTCCGACCGTCACTGTCGTCTTCCCCTCACCGGCCGGTGTCGGGTTGATCGCAGTCACCAGGACCAACTTACCGTCAGGGTTCTTCGATACCCTGTCCATCAACTCATCCGTAAGCTTTGCCTTGTAGCGACCATACGGATCGATCTCTGTATCCGAAATACCGAGGCCCTCGGCAATCTCAAAAATCGGTTTTAATTCCGCTTCCATAGCGATGTCCATATCGGACTTGATTTTTTTCATCTTCATATGTGTTCCGCCCCTTTCAGTACAAAAATGGAGTTACGAAACTATTTTAACACATAATCTCATAAAACTCCATCAAAATCTTGTCTGTTTTTCTATTTTTTTTAAAAAATGCGCTCAACCACGCCTCCAATGGCAGACTTTTATGATGTGGTTGATGATCTCGTCTGCCGTATTGACTCCGGTCGTCTGCAAAAGCGACTTGAAGTGCGCGTTGGAATTCACCTCACAAACCAGCATGCCTTCCTCGCCGAACAGCAGATCCACCCCGGCAAACGTTGCCCCAACGGCATGCGCTGCCTGTTTAGCAAGCCAAACTTCATCATCGTCCGGTTCATAGGGCCGCATATCACCACCGATCGTTACATTGGCTCGAAAATCCTTCTCTGAAGACCGATACATCGCACCGATCACGTCAGAACCTACTACCTGCAGACGCACATCCCGTCCGGACGAACAGGCGATAAACTCCTGAAAAAGAATCCGGTTACTGTTCAGCTTACTCTCTCCCGTCTTTTTTCCTTTCGTGTTCAGACCGAAGAGTTCAAAAAGCTGAGACTTGTTTCTTACCAGGTGAACCTGCTCGCCAAAAGAACCGAACGCCTCCTTAACGACAAATGGATAACCGAGACGATCAGCGACACGGTTAAGAAACACATGATCGGTAAATCCGATATTATCATAGGTCATCGGGGCAAAAATCGTACGCGGAGTCGGAAGTCCATGTCTCATCAGCGCCATATGGGTTTTTCTCTTATCATCACAGGTCTCGATCGCATGAGATGAATTGAATACAGGGATTCCCTGATCCTCAAAAAATCTGGCAAGAAGTACATCTTTATCCCAGAATATCACAAAATCCGGTCTCTCCCTGAATCCGGGAAAGACCGTCAGTCCGGTATCAACCAGACATCCCGTATTCTCCATCTTGGATAATTCCACACCTCGCTCTTTGGCTGATTTGACCAGCATATCCGCCAATTCATCAAACTTAGTGCTCCAGAAAAACCCATTCGTGATAAGCACTCCCTGCACGAAGTTGCCTCCTTGTCTACTCGCCTGTCTCTTCCTGTAAAAATGCTTCGAACGCTTCCATCGTCATCAATATTTCACGAGCCTTTGTTCCTTCCTCCGGACCAACCACACCGGCATCCGACAATTGATCCATGATTCTGGCTGCCCGGTTAAACCCGATACGAAAGGCCCTCTGAAGCGCTCCGATCGAAGCTTTGTTCTTTTCAATGATAAATCTTCCGGCTTCCACAAAGTATTCATCGCGGTCGTTACCAAAACTCGGAGCTTCCGCAGCTGCAGCGTCGGTAGAATTATCCGCCTGTACGGTTTCAATGGAGGCCGTAACGGCTTCGTCATAGGCCGCGCCACCGTGTTCTTTCAAAAATGTCACAACTTTATCTCTGTCGTCATCCGACACAAACGCTCCCTGTACACGAATCGGTTGCGGTAATGACTGTGGTGCGAATAACATATCGCCGTTTCCAAGCAGTTTCTCCGCACCCACTGAGTCTATAATGGTTCGTGAATCCACCTGCGAGGAAACCGACAATGCGATTCGTGACGGAATGTTGGCCTTAATGACACCGGTGATGACATTGACGGAAGGTCGCTGCGTAGCCAGCACCAGGTGAATACCGGCCGCTCTGGCCTTCTGCGCCAGACGCATAACCGAATCCTCCACATCATGTGAAGCCACCATCATCAAGTCAGCAAACTCGTCAACGATGATCACAATCTGTGGCATCTTCTGATACTCCGGATCATCCTTGACTTTCATTTTTTCAATTTTCTTGTTGTATGTCGCGATATCACGGATGCCAAGTTCGGCAAATTTTTTATATCGTTTTTCCATCTCGGCAACAGCCCAAGCCAGCGCGGCAGATGCCTTTTTCGGATCATCAACAACCGGTATCATCAGATGCGGAATCTCGGCAAAAGCCATAAACTCTACCATCTTCGGATCGACCATGATCATCTTGACATCGTTCGGATCCGCTTTAAAAATGATACTCATGATCATGGTGTTGATCAACACCGACTTACCGGAGCCGGTAGATCCGGCAACCAGAACGTGCGGCATTTTAGCGATGTCAGTAACAATAGTCTTTCCACTGATATCTTTACCAACAGCAAAGGACAACTTGGACTTACTCTGCTGGAATTCATCACTCTCGAGCAGTTCACGAAGCGTGATCGTAACACGGGTCGCGTTCGGCACCTCGATACCGACAGCGGATTTACCCGGGATTGGGGCCTCGATACGGATATCCGAAGCAGCGAGGCTCAACTTAATATCGTCGGCAAGTGCCGTGATACGACTGACCTTGACACCCTGATCCGGGATCAGTTCATAGCGTGTAACGCTGGGGCCGACACTGATATCACCAAGGCTGACACCGACACCAAAGCTGCCAAGTGTCTCCTGGA
This sequence comes from Eubacterium sp., assembly GCA_016280325.1. Classification (GTDB taxonomy): domain Bacteria; phylum Bacillota; class Clostridia; order Lachnospirales; family Lachnospiraceae; genus Eubacterium_F. Next base: position 3,124 of record JAEEGM010000074.1, read on the forward strand.
GTTTGAGAGCGGTATCCTTGAGTTCTTTTTCGCTCATCCTGCGGGAACCGGCTTTCGGTTTGCTAAGCAGGTCTACAGGAGGGAATTCGTAAGGGATCGGCTCCGGTACCTTCGGCTTGTCGCCATCGCTCGCAGCGGAATTCGTTGTGTCGTCATCCGCGCGGGACGCTGTCGGAACGCCATTCGCGCGGGACGCGGTCGGAGATTTACTCAACGAACCGGAACGGTTCGTTTGACTCAGCGGCTCCGCCGGCTCGCTGGGAGTAAACTCCTGCCGCCGGCGCCCATCACTCTCATCTCCAGTCGCACCAGACTGCGTCCGGCGCCCTGCATCCTCATCTCCCTTTCCAAACTTCGCTTCCAGCTCCTTCTCCGCGATGCCGGAATCCTCGGCGAGATCTTCCCGACTCATCCCGCGAATATGCACATCCTGAAGCGCCCTCTCCTTATCCGTCTCCGGCAGTTCCGGCGCCACACTCTCCAGCACGGCAGAATCCTTCATATCCTTTTTTCTTCGATTCTTACGCTTCTTCTCAACCTTTGATTCATCATCCGGCTCCAACTTCGGTGCAAAACTCTGCTCTTTTTTCTTTGGTGCCACATGCTCTTTGGCTTCCTGACGCATCGTGGAATCAAACGTATGGATCTGCATCTGACGATCAGCCAGGTCACGCTCATCCACAGTGGCACGCTTATGCTGCTCATGTCTGTCCTGTACTTTATTTTTCATGTTAGAAAAAAGAAGTTTTCTTGAGAAAAGAATAAAAAACATCAGCAAAAGCCCGAGTAAGAGAATCAGATCCCCAACCCGTCCCAGAAGCTTTGATAATTCAAAGGATAAAAGCCCGCCGAAAAACCCACCGCGGGTATGATTAGTCGCGCTATGGTTAAACGTATCCCAGACATCCTTGACATCGGAATTAAAGAACCATTGAACCAGACCGCAGGACGTCAAAAAGAACCCGAGGCCATACCATCCCTTATGGCGAACGCGATCATTTTTAGAATTCAAAATAACAAACCCACCGATAAAAATCAATAAAATCGGGATGAAAAATGAAACGGCACCAAAGAGGCCGAACAGTACATAACTGACTCCCCGGCCGACAACGCCACCCCATCCGAATAAACTGATGGCGATCAGAAGCGCCACAACCAAAACAATGACAAAGAAAACCTCGGAACGGATCGGATTATTCTCGACAATTTCCTCGGATTTATTTGGGGCCTGACGCTTTGTATTCCCTTTCTTACTGCTTGATGCCATGCAAACACTACCACCTTTAATCTTATAAATAACCCCTGCATCATCTAACTACAGGGGTTAATTATACTTACACAGAATAATAAATTATAATTCTTCTATTTATTCAGCCGGTACATATTTATTCAGCCGGTACATCCTTGATACTGAAAGAGATACGTCCCATCTTGTCCTTGCCGAGGCAAACAACCTTCACCTCATCACCAAGTGTCAGTTCATCTTCGACATGGTTGATACGGCGATTGGCGATATTGGAGATATGAACCATACCTTCCTTGCCCGGAGCAAACTCAACAAATGCACCGAAGTCCTTGATGCTGACAACCTTACCGGTCAGAATCTGTCCCTTCTCGAAATCAGTAACAATGATCTTGATCAAGCGGATTGCTTCCTCCATGGCAGCCTTCTCAGTACCGCATACGGAAACATTTCCCTCATCATCAATATCAATCTTGACACCGGTACGCTCGATCAAAGCATTGATCGTCTTACCACGCTGTCCGACTACATCACCGATCTTCTGAGGATCGATCTTGATCTGAACGATCTTCGGAGCGAACTCGTTAACCTCGGCTCTCGGCTCAGCGATACACGGCTTCATGATCTCATCCAGAATATAGAGACGTGCCTCGCGTGTACGCTCGATAGCCTGCTCTACGATCTGACGCGTCAAACCATGAATCTTGATATCCATCTGAATTGCCGTGATTCCCTTATGAGTACCGGCAACCTTGAAGTCCATATCACCGAAGAAATCCTCAAGTCCCTGAATATCTGTCAGGATCAGGTAATCATCATCTGTCTCACCGGTTACAAGGCCGACAGAGATACCGGCTACCGGTGCCTTGATCGGTACACCGGCTGCCATCAGTGACAATGTCGATGCACAGATACTTCCCTGAGAAGTCGAACCGTTGGATTCGAGAATCTCGGATACGGTACGAATCGTGTAAGGGAACTCCGTCTCAGACGGGATAACCGGAAGAAGCGCACGCTCAGCGAGTGCACCGTGTCCGATCTCACGACGTCCCGGTCCACGCGACGGACGGGTCTCGCCCACCGACCATGACGGGAAGTTATAATGATGGATGTAACGCTTGGTAGTCTTTGCCAGATCCAAACCATCCAGACGCTGTTTCTCGGAAAGCGGTGCCAAAGTAGTAATATTCAGCACCTGTGTCTGTCCTCTCTTGAAAAGGCCGGAACCATGCACGGTCGGAAGGATATCCACCTCAGCAGAAAGCGGACGGATCTGCTTGATATCACGACCGTCCGGACGCTTCTGATCCTTCAGGATCATCTTACGAACCGTCTTTTTCTGGAACTGATAGACAGCTTCATCGATGAACGGAAGCCAATCCTCATGCTCAGGAGCATAACGCTCCTCCAAACGATCCTTGATCACACGGATATTCGCTTCACGATCCTGCTTAACATCCGTAAATACAGCCTCTTCCATTGCCTCCGGTGTGATGAAGTCAACCATATCCTGGAACATATCACCCGGGAAATCGAAATGCTGATACTCATGCTTTTCTTTACCGCACTCAGCTACGATCGTATCAAAGAACTTGATGATCTCACCGTTCAGATCATGAGCTCCGTAGATCGCCTCGATCATCTTATCTTCCGGAACCTCATTCGCTCCGGCTTCGATCATGATGACCTTATCACGCGTAGAAGCGACAGTCAGTGCCAAATCCGAAACCTCACGTTCTGCTGCTGTCGGATTGTACACAAGCTGCCCGTCAACCAGACCAACCTGCGTAGCCGCAACCGGTCCGTCAAACGGGATATCGGAAATTGTTGTCGCAAGTGCCGAACCAAGCATCGCAAGCACCTCCGGTGCGCAATCCTGATCGACATCCATAACGAGGTTCTCAAGTGTTACATCATTCCGATAGTCCTTCGGAAAGAGCGGACGCATCGGACGATCAATGACACGATCCGTCAGGATCGCATTATCCGAAGGCTTACCTTCACGACGGGTAAATCCACCCGGGATTTTGCCAACGGCATACATTTTTTCACTATACTCTACACTCAAAGGGAAAAAGTCGATTCCCTCTCTCGGCTTCTCGGAAGCCGTCGCTGTTGACAGTACGACTGTGTTTCCATATCTCATAAGAGCCGCACCGTTTGCCTGAGCTGCCACACGACCGATCTCTACGGTCAGTGTACGACCAGCCAGTTCCATACTGTAAGTCTTGTACATTTGTTTTTTTCCTCCCTTGTCACAAACTTATAACATTATACACGAAATGACGCAAAAAATCAACCATAAATTAAAGAAAAATGGGAATTCTGCCAACCCATGCGAAATCCAACACCGCACTCGCAGATCCCCACTTCAAAGCTTGATTTATTCCGATTCCTGCTCTACATCTCCGGGATACGAATAATCCTCATCCCCCCAGTTCAGCACCTCATCATGAAAAAGAGGCACACGCATAAGACCGGCTCCGAACAGATACGCCCGATCCCTCTCCGGAATCTCACACAACTTCTTCCAGGCAAAACCAACGATCGTCTGCTCATCATCACTAAGCTCAGGATCGTATCCTTTTTCAGGAACCGCGTCGTCTGGTATTTCGACCAAAAATGTAAAGACGCGACTCATACCATCCGGCTTATATTCTCTCGCCAAAGGACGAAGAACTTTCCCGCCAACCTTTGCTTCCTCGTTCAATTCACGAAGAGCGGCTTCCTCAGGTGTCTCACCATCCTCGACGCCACCACCGGGCAGATTGAAAAAATGCCTTCCACGCATCGTGTGCTCGATCATTAAAATCTGATCCCCGCGACACACCATACACTGCGCCCGATCCCGTTTATTCTCTGCCATAAGCATCTCCCTCTCTAAAACAAGTAATAAAAAGGACACTCCCTTTCGGAAGTGCCCAAACAGATTACTTTCTCAGACCGAGCTTCTCGATAAGCGCACGATAGCCCTCAAGATCCGTCTTCATCAGATAATCCAGAAGACCTCTTCTCTTACCAACCATCTTCAGAAGACCGCGACGGGAATGGTGATCCTTCTTGTTCTCCTTCAGATGCTCCGTGAGCGTGTTGATACGCTCTGTGAGAAGTGCCACCTGAACCTCCGGTGAACCCGTATCATTCGGGGTACGACCGTAAGCTTCGATGATCTCTTTTTTTCTCTCGGTAGTCATCATAGCTTTATCCTCCTTTTTACTTGATTTCACCGTCTACCGGGGATCGGTCGGAGTGATCCGAATCCTAAGCAGCGGTAACTGTGTGATTAGTCACGACAGATATGTTACCACAATCCAATCGTGTTGTAAACCATTTTTTTTATTTTTTCGTCATTTTTTCGTGAAATACAAGGAGTTTCGCCGACCTACGGTGTATTTATACCGAAAACTTCAAACCAATAAACATCACTGTCGAACACAGACAAAACACTGCCACCAGGGCACAGATTACGTACATAAACACATTGTTCGGATGGATTTTCTTAGTATTCTTACCACTATTTTCCGTCTTTATACACATGTTCATCCCCATTCCGAGAAACGCCGCCCCCACAGGCACCGTCAAGGGAATATAGCGAAAATCCATCGTACAGACAAACGGATACCGAAATGCCGTCACATAATAACCAATCATCATCGCCAGGAAAAATACACCGAGCGCCAGCCGCTCAAAACACCTTTCGCTCCGATCCCGGATCAGATTACGTATCATAAAAACGAACGCGATCAACGCCAGTGTCGCTCCCACGTAAAAAAGCACGGTACAAAAGCCGTTTATGGCGGGGATTTTTTCAAACGTATCATCCTTGATATATTCTCCGAACATCGAATTTTTCAGCGCGACGATCAGCGGATTGGATTCATTGTATGACACCGGTCCGGCATCGGTATAACTAAGCCACTGTTCATATACACTGGAAAACTTCGATGGCGAAAAGTTGAAAAGGCGATCCCAGGTCGACTCATTTCCGAGAAATTGCGGGATTCCTTCTTTCAGCTTATACACGAAAAACAGTGGCAAATCCCATCGAACAGCGTTGTAGATCGGAAACCAAAGCCCAATCGGCAGGCTGATTCCGGCAAAAACCGCCATCTGTGTAATCCCTCGTTGAACCTGATGCTCACGGATTTTTCGGACCAAAACCACAAGCAACAAAATACCGACAGGAACTGCCACAAAAACGGCAGACAGTTTTGTCATCACGGCCAGACCGCACGCTAAAGCAGATACGATCAGATCACGCCAACGATCGTCCCGGTACCATTTCAGGGCGAACAGGATTGCGAGTGCCATTAAAAACACAGAAAGCATATCGTTGTTCAGGCTTCCGGACAAAAAGACAAATGTCGGGTGAAAACAAACCACCGCTGTTGCCACATACAACGGAACACCCTCCAGTTTCAGATAACGGAAGATCCGATAGCAAACATACATCAACCCCACGCTGTAAAGCAGTGTCAGAAACTGCAACGATTCCACGGCATCCGAATAATCAACCCCGAAAACCCCGGTCATTAGTTTGAGCCAGCCGGCACACAACATATGATGCAAGGGCGGATGCGCAAATTGAAACACCGTAGATGGATCAAAATCAGGAACAACTCCATGATTCATGATATATTCAATATATCCGTAATGGCCATCGGAACTGCCAAATGATGCAACGTCATGCTGCCTTTCACCCACCGATGTGATAATAATATAAAACAGGCGAAGTGCAGTTCCTGCGATAAAAAGAAACCATGTCGGCACATTAATTCTTTTCATCGAACTATTTTTTTTCATGATAATCCGCCTCCGTATTGACGCGCCAAACAGAACTCTTATCCTTCTCTCCTTTTTGGATCAGTTTGACCGCTTCAATTGCCGTCGCCATCGAATGATCCATGTTGTTATAGCGATGCATACCGTTGCGTCCGATACAATACAGATTCTCAAATCCATCCAGGAACTTGACAAGCTCATTCATATGCGAATATCCGTCAAAATACGCAGGATAAGCTTTTTTCACCTGCACCCTGTGAGAATCAAGCACGGCATCCTTCTCGATCACACCCATCTGACACAGCTCTTTTACCGCGTAGGAAACGCAGTCCTCCTCCGACATATTCCAGAATTCATCACCCTCATTACAAAAATACTCCAGTCCGATCCAAACGGTATGATCCGGATCTTTAACCAAATACGGAGACCAATTGTTAAAAATCTGAATTCTTCCGAGCTTGACGCTTCGCTCCTGTACATAGATCCAGCAATCGGGGACGATATTTCCAATCGTCTTTCGGTCTGTCTCATTGACAAGATCCAATTTATTTACAAGAAGTCCAACGGTAACAAAATCACGATAAGGAAGCGTGGATGCTGCCTTAGCAATCTCCGGTTTGATCGTGGAAGCACCTTCCATCCCTTCGATCAACTCCTTTACCGGCATGGACGACATAAAAATATCCCCGTCGATAGTCATGTCACCACGCCCGGTATCACAAACAACCGAAGAGATTCGACCGTCGTTTACATTAATCTTTGTAACGTGATGCCGCTGTCGGATCACACCGCCCATAGCCTCAATCTTTTTCCCGACCGTCTCCCAGAGCTGTCCCGGACCGTATTTCGGATACAAGAACTCCTCGATCAAAGAGGTCTCTACACGTCGTTTTTTTCTGTGGAAAAGCTTGCCGAACATATTACCGATCACAGCGCGGATCGACAGTCCTTTCACGCGCTGAGATCCCCAGTCTGCTGAAATCTCACTCGGATGACGTCCCCACAGTTTTTCTGTATAGCCCTCAAAAAACATACGGTATAACACCTTGCCAAAACGGTTAATATAAAAGTTTTCCAGATTGGTTTCCTTCCGCTTGTGAAGGCATGCTCCAAGATAACTGAATCCGGCATGAAGCGTCGCTAATAATCCCATTCCACGGATCGTTTTCATACTCAATGTAACCGGATAATCGAAGAAGGTATTATTATAATAAATTCGAGATACCCGTTCTCTGAGAAGCATAACATCATCCACTCTCTCCGGATCCGGTCCGCCTTTACTGTATGCCTTTTTTTTCTTAAGAATGATGTCATCGTAGGCTGGCCGCCCCTGCAGCGGGAGGATCTCCTTCCACCAATTCATGATCGTATCGTCTTTGGAGAAAAAACGATGGCCGCCGATATCCATACGGTTCCCCTCATAGTGCACAGTTTGGGAGATACCACCGAGCGTATCGCTTTCTTCCAGAACGACCACTTCATAATCATCTGTTTTGTTTTTCAGGAGTTCATAAGCTGCCGTAAGTCCGGCCGGCCCTCCTCCGATAATCACAATTCGTTTCACTGTTTCAATCCTCTTTCTTTTTTACTCTTTCTTTTCTTTATCAGGAGTTGTTAATTTCTGTTTGTCTTTTCTGTTGTTTAGTTTTTTCATTAACCACGGATATCCGAACCAAGCGATAGCAATAAGCAGTGCGACAGCCGCTAACATCAGTCCGACATTCCATCCCTTCGGTGTGTAAGAAACTGAAATCGTATGCTCACCCGCACCGGCAGGAATCGCCAAAAAGGTTTCTGCCCATTTTTCTGAATCAACACGCTCTCCATCTACATACACCGACTGACCTTCATCGTATGGAAGTGACGTTGCGATCACCTGTCCCTCTTTCAGATTGATCGTACCGGTAAAGCTCCCGGCGCCAACCTCACTTACATGCAACGACTGGTTCTTCAGTTTGTTAAGCCGATCGGTCAACATCGCCTTATCCAAAGAAACGATCCATGCCTGATCAAAATGCGCGTTATCTGACCTTACGGAGATATTCACCTGCTCTCCCGCCTTGAACGTACCAAGATAAACCGCACAGGTGGTTTCCAGCGAGAAATAGTTGTTGACAAACGCGTCATTGACGTAGATGTCTCCCCACCATCCTTCCGTTTGGTTCATATACAGATAGAGTGGGTCATCGCTTGGTGCCGTAAGTGTCAACGCTGCTTCATTTTCACCGTCCGTTCGCTCATATTCCAACGCTTTGAAGCACTCGGAACTCTCACCAATCATCGAGGAAAGCAGGTCGTTTTGGTTAGTGAAAACATCCTTTTCCGGCATTTTTGTTCCGACGATCGATTGATCCGCCGCGTAACCGATTGGCAAAGCCAGTGTATTCTCATACAATGTCACATCCTGATTGACATCTTTGTTCTTATACAGGTCCGGCATCGGTTTGGTTGCCAACCGGTACTTTACGCCGAACAACGAATCCATCAGAGGTGTTGCGCCGTAACCGGAACTCCAATACCACCCCTGCGCGATCCCATACTTCGGTGTCACCGTATTGACCGCCGCATTATAGGTTGAAGAATAATTGGTCATTCCCTTATAGCCGAGCAACATGCTGTCATTTTTCGAGAACTCATAATCCTTGTCCATACGGTACCAGGATGTATCCTCCTGCTTTACCTTATCGACCAGAGGCCTGGTTCGATTCAGGAAGCTATCATACTCTTCCGTTTCCATAAAACCAAAGTCCTTGTCAAGCCCCTTGAAATAATTGACTGCATTTCTCTCAAGTTCAACAAAGCTGATCACGACTAACAACGCTGTAATCACAATTTCCACGTGAAAAGATTTCCTTTTGAAGCGCTTGGCGAACTTGAGATACCATCCTTCCTGAACAACGAGGTCGAATGCCCGGTAACCAAGGTACACCAGGAAAAAGCCGAACACAAACGCATAGCGGAACGGAAACCAATGCGGCATCTGAAAGCCGTGCCAGATCTTGTCGATGCCTACATGCCAAAAACTGATCAGCATTATTCCGATCACGACAAAGCCGGCCACTTTTTCTTTAATTTTTATTCCTTTTATCAAAAAGAACACAATGGCAAATATCAATACCAACAACCCGGCATACAGCTGTGGATGGATATTCTCAGTTGTGATGGAATCGTACTGGCCGGGGAGAACTTTTTTAAAAACTTCACGAAACGGATAATAAAAATTACCGGCATCATAATCGATGGTCGATGTCAATTTTCCTGTAACAAGATCCCGGAAAACCGTAAACAATAACGGTGCTGCACTCATGGCGGACAGAACAGCAACTCCGATATATCGCAACACCGCACGTACCGGATACGCGATATTCCACTTGCCTGTTTTATCATCCTTACCAAGCATTCCAACCACACGAAACGCCATGTAAAGAATGGAAAAAATACAGATCATATAAGCGGTGTAATAGTTATTGATCATGGCCAGCGTTAACGTGATATACATCAACAATCCGCGTTTTCCTTTAAGGATCTGTTCTATCCCAAGAAGAACCAAAGGCAGAAAAATACTACCATTCAACCACATAAAACAATTGGCGTAAACCATATTATATGACATCAAAGCATAGCAGGTAGCGAAAACCACCACACTGAACCGCCCGGGTTTCTGACTGACGCCAAACTCAAGGAAAACAGCCATCGTAAGACCACTGAGGCCGATCATTAACAACGTGATGATCTCAATCGCGAGTGGCAAAGCCTCCACGGGAAACAATGCGGCAATAAAGGAAATCATACCACCCGAATAAAACGCGTACAATCCAAGCACGTTACCGCCCATCGAACGTGACCAGGAAAACAAGAGACTCCCATCCGGATCCCCTGCCGTTCGAAACGCAGACAGGAATTCCATGTACTGCCCTTTCAAGTCCATAAAGATCGTTGTTTTCGAGCCGAAGGGATAATACCCCTGCAACCAAAACATGGTGATCAGGATCACGATCGGCAGTAAAAAAGCCGCCACGAGAATATACTTTCTGTACTTACTTGTCATCAATTCCATTCCGATACTCCCCTTCATCCTGCGCTCCATGAGAAAGCACATCGGACTGATCAGTTTCTTCTGTTTTATTCGTATCTGAGTTACTTTTCATTCTGCGCTCCCTTGGGCCGTTCCTGCCGGGTAATACACTACATACCGTTCATTATCAAAAGTCTCATAG
>JAEEGM010000075.1 GCA_016280325.1 Eubacterium sp.
GCCGCCTGCTCGTGTCGACCGTTAGCGCTCTTAATCGCCGAATTGGTAAAGTACATCAATATCGGCAGAGCCAGAATTGCGAGAATCGCAACTGCAACGATAACCTCGATCAGCGAGAATCCATCTCTGGTCGTACTATTCTTTTTCATGCGATCCCACATCCCTTCTCATGACGGAAAGTGCCGAAGCACTTCCCATCACAGTTACTCATTTTGTTTCAGTTATTCCTGATACGATCTCTTCTTAGACTTCTTCACACCGTATCCAAATACATCATCCGAACCGATCGTAATACCCGAGATGTCCGGCTCGACATAAGCGATACCGTTACCATTCATTGAGTAGTAGTTCACATCGATCTGTCCGCTAAGCTTTCCTGAACTGGAGTCAAATGCCAGTGATACAGGACCTACCGACATATGCTCACTATTCTCGGAAATCCAATCCAAAGCAGCATATACTTCCTTCTTGGTACCGATAACCTGAAGTGAATAGGTGCAATACTTACCGATGATCTCATTGATCGGAACCTTGGTCTCCGGTGAGATCTCAGCCGAGGCACCTGCTCCGGTAGCCGCCTCTACATTCTCACTCATTGCGGCAGCATCCGCACCAACAAGCGTGCCTCCCTGCATAAATGTCATGTCCTTGTTCGGCTGGATCGCAGTAACACGCATACCGGTGTCAACCATCATTCGATACACATTATATATCGCCTTCTGCTCCGTCATTCTTGAGGGGTATTCCGCAAAATACATATCCATCTCAGATTCATGCTGCTCGGCTGTCGGTCTCATCTGTGCCGACATAGCCTGCAAACCGGTCAGGCGATTCACTTCACTCTGAAGCTTGCTCGACTGCGCTTCCAGATCAGTAATCTCGTCCGAGTTTGGCTGATAGACGAAGAAAAATGTCAGTACACATACCAAAAGGCCAGCCATAATCAAAATTGCTTTCTTTGCTGTTTCAGACATTACTGATCACCCCCTTCCGTAGTTGCTGCGGCATCGTCGGTCGCCGCCACATCCTGCGTCTCATCCGTCTGCCCCAGAGCGTTGTTGAGGGTGTCGGTAGCCTGCTGTTCAGCATTCAACTCATTAGCAATAAAGTCGAATGACAGCATGTAACTGTATTTAAACTTGTTGGAACTCATGCTACTGCTGCTGTCCGTGATTGTCTCAACCCAGACGTTTCGGATCATCTGAATATTGTTCAGTTCGATAATCAATGCCGGAACCGAAAGGAGTCTCTCCTTGGAATCCGCGCTGATCGTCACGCGGTTGCCGTCTGACTGTACCGTATTGATCCGGAAGCTCTTCGGGCATACAGCCTCGATATCATCAAGCAACGCATGGAAGTGATTATTATTCAGATCCGTCGAAAGCTTCACGCCCTTGTAGGTTCCGTAGTTGTTCTCGATAGCCATGAGTTCATTGTACTCAGCTTCCACGGTCCCCAGGGAATTCACCTTCATCTGCCATGAATCTTTATCATCTCTCGCAGAGAATAGGCTCAGGTACGACCATCCGGCCAGTACTGCCGCCGCACAGACAAGCAGTCCGCAGATCAGGATCGGTCCTACCATCGTTCCCTTCTTCGCGTCCTTCTCCGCAACATCACGCGAGATGAAGTTGACCGGTGAGAACACAGCACCCATACAGTTCAGATACTGAAGCATCGAGATACTGATCTCGACCTTACGGTTGAACCGTACACCGGAAATCTCGGTCGGTGTCGTGGTCTGGATCCCCAACTCATTCGTCAAAAGATCATGGATACCGACGATCGAGCATCCCCAACCGATCAGGGATACACTCTGGATCGGATCACCGCGGTGCTGAGCATTGTAATACTCAACGACACGGACGATGTTGCCGATCAGGTAATCACCGTTATTCGTGACTTCGATTCGTTTTTGAACCGAGAAGTCATCGCCGGCATTCTCTACTCCCAGATGCGGCATCAGCACGCGCTGGGAAGAAATCAACTTATATGCCTTATCAAAAGTCTCGCATCGGAACGCGGGCTCCTCCTGAATGGCATCCGTAAATACGTTAACACCATAGGGAACCACACGCTGTAAGAGCAACTTATCCTGGTTAACGACATTCACCAGTGTAGAGTCGCGGTTGATCTGGATCGAAAGGCTGGTTCCGCTTCCGACCTGACGTTTCATGATCTGGAACACCGAGTTACCATCGGCCTCGAGCGCTGCGATCTTTACCCCGATCGCATCTGCCAGAGCGTAGTACGAATTGATCAGTTCGGTCGGTGCAGCAAATACGAGCACATCCTGTACCAATTCGGAATCGTCTGCCTCCTCAGTCGACGCGCCCTTCTTTTTCTTTTTCTTCTTGCCGTCGTCCTGATCCTTGTTCTCCTCGGCTTCTACCAGCTTGTCAAACCCCTTCTCGGTTGCAAGCTTGGTCTCCTCTCCGCCGGCATACGGCTTGCCCTGCAGCACGTGTGAAAAAACGTACTGTCCGACATCCACCGGGAACAGGTCGGATACTCTCGCCTGCACCAGCGCGCCCATACGCTGCTTGCTGACCGCCGGCATCGTCGCCTCACGGCTAGCGATCTTAGAAGACGGAATTACGAAAATCGCATCCTTGCAGTTGATGTGTTTCTCCTTCATCGTCTTTACGATCATACGCGCCAGATCCGTCACGTCGATGATCTGTCCGTCGGACACGCAGCCCTCCGGTGTCGTCACGCGCATGCATCCGTAGATCGATGGTTCATCGTCAACATTGTCCATGTGAACGATGTGCGTTGTTCTGGATCCCACTCGGATCACTAACACTTTTTTAGCCATAACACTCCTCCACGAAGCTTTTTATAGTGTTTCTTATATGATCAACACCACAGCCTGCAAACAGCGATGTTAATTCCTAATTCCTGAGCATCCGTCAACCTGCCGATGCTTTGGTGTCCGGATACCAACTCACACTCGGTGTCGGGCTATTTTTATAACCCGGCAAGCCCCATATACCAGTCAAACATATACCCGCCCCACAGCAGGCAGATAAATGTCGCCGCCGCCAGATACGGCCCAAACGCGAACTTGCCTTTCTTTTTCGTGACCGCGATGCGTATCCCCTCGATGATTGCCCCCGCGATGCAACCGATCACGATAGCGAAGAACACACGGCTCAGTCCCAGGCACATCCCGGCGCACGCCATAAGCTCGATGTCGCCGAGCCCCATGCCGCTCTTCCCGGTGATCAGCCGGAACAAAAGCGAGATAATCAGTAAAAATGCCCCCGCGCACACGAATCCCAGCAAATAATCAAGCCAGTTGTCGATATCGATAAACAGATGCGCGATCCCGACAAGCAGGATGATCACATAGCTTCCGATCGGTATCAACATCGTCCGAAAGTCAATCACCGTGATCACAACCAGGCACGAGGTAACGAAGCACCACAGCGCGCTCTCAACCGTCCATCCGTTAACGAGAAAGATGATCACATACAGGATGCCGTTCACCGCCTCGATGATCGGATACTGCGGCGAGATCTTCGCCCCGCAGTAGCGGCACTTTCCTCTGAGAAAAAGCCAACTGAACAGCGGAAACAGGTCATACCACTTCAGGTCGTGTCCGCAGCTCATACAGTGCGACTTGACTGCCACGACGCTCTCATCCTTCGGGATCCGAAGAATACATACGTTCAAAAAACTCCCGATCACAATCCCGTAGATAAAAATCACAGGGTACAAAATATACCACAAATCGCCCATTTTCGGTACCCTCTCGCACTTTAATAAGGATAAAAAGGCGCAATACACCCATTTAACCTTTAATATTTTATCACTATTTTCGGGAAAATGCAAGAAAATTCGCATATTTTTATGAAAAAAATAGAAATTTTAATATATACAAAGGAGCAAAAACAAATATACAAGCTCACATTTTTAGATAAAACGCCTCAATGCAGCCCCTGTATCACCTGTTTATAAACCCTGTCCGCGCCCGGAAAACCGCTTGAATTCAACCGTCCCCTCGCTTTTTTTAATGCCGGGCCGATCTCCGATCGCATTTTTTCAACGCGGCTCATCGCCAATGCTCGACCAATGCCGGCCTCTGCGGACGCTTTTTCAAAACAAGAATCCGTAATCCGATCCAAGTTCACTTCGCCGCCAATATAAAATGACATATTGTGCGTACTCTCACTATACACGACTGTACTGATCATATCATAGGCCGGTGCCAAACGAATTCGGTTCATCCCCTCATCATACAGCAATGAGAAATTCTTGATATGCGCATCTGTGTTTCCGATCAAAAAATTGAAAACAATGCGATTCCAGAGTTCAATCTGGTCACGCAAAGGATCCGAAGAATTCTGGCGAACGATATCAAACATTCTTTTCAGATATCCCTGATCGGTTGTTTCATATTTTTCAGCAGACGGAATACCCATCGCTTGGGCAAAGTCCTCCTGGTGAAGCCTGTTAGGTCTTGCCAGTCCACCTATTTTTACCTTTTTTTTCGGAAAGCATCGATCATATCTTTTGGTCGCAAATAATATCTCATGGTCTGCTCCCCCACCGCAATTCAATATGTTGCTTTCAACAGTATCCAACCCCAATTCTGCAGCCGTCAACATCATCATCTGTTCATTGATAACTATATCCTCCAGACGCACATGACTTTGTTTGATGATGTGAGTACTTGGCGCATCACCATATGGCAAATACCACTTCCCGCTGTTCGCATCCTGATACAGTCCGACCTTCCCGGACGCTCCTGTCAGGGAAAGATGGGTATTGGTAACTATTTCAACGGATTTAGTAACCCCCTCTTCCGCAAGTGACTTGATCTGTTCCATCGTAAGTTCTTCATAGGCTGCTTCAGGCGACGGCTCGTTCTCTTGAAGAATGCGTACGCCCCCGATACACTCTTTCCCCAACCCGGAAAGAATGGTGAGATAGTCCGCCTCATCCGCATGAAGTTGTCTGGCCACTTCCCTTCGCGTGAACCCCTCCGGAAGAAGTCCATCAAAGAATACCTTGGTTTCTTCTGCAGAAAAATCCCTTCGCGCCAAAGGTAACGAGACCGAAATTGCTTTCGGATTTGATGACTCCAAGTATTCCTTCGCATATGAAAAGCAAGCCCCCTCGTCCTCCACATCATGAATACGCCCTATCGGGGTCGACACTCCATTTATTTCCAGGTAAACAATCTTATCGCTCATTCCTCTTCCCTCACTTCAGTCGTCTGCTTCGCCTCTCGCTTCAGTCGTTTGCTTCACCTCTCACTCGCAGGCACATATCCATCCCCAGCAACTGAACCACCTTCATGGCTTTCCCCATCTCTACTGTCTCTTTCCCGTTTTCAAGATTCGACAGAAAACTCGCCGACAGCCCTGTACACTCTGAAAAATGCGCCTGCGTATACCCCAGTTCCTTTCGTCTGGTTTTTATAGCACGCCCGAAAGCAATCATGTCATTCATTTTCATAGCATCGCCCTCCTTAAAAAAATAGCCGTACGACCATATTTATACATTTTTAGTATAATATAGTCGTACGGCTATGTCAAGTGTGTTTTTTTGCAACAACCCGAATAAAAACCGAACTCACAGTCACGATCAAATTCAGAGGTTGTGGCCAAGGTCAGCGTCAAGGTCAGAATCCCAGATCATCGTTCACCAGGATAACCTTCATGCGATCCGGGTGGAACTCAAGCCTGGTGATAAGCAACTGGCAGCAGATACTATCCGGCGACTTGCAATTCGCGCAGGAACCAGTGAGTTTGCAAGGCGTCTCCATCTTGTCGAACCGCTGGGCATTGATCGGCGCCGCCTCATTGCGCACGCGACTGATGGCGGAATCAATATCCGCTGTCACCTTATTCATCCCGATGATCATCAGCACATGCTCCGGCCCGTAAGCGATGCATGAAACGCGGTTCGCATTGCCATCAAGGTTTACCAGGATCCCGTCCTCAGTAATCGCGTTTGAGCTGGCGATGTAGTAGTCACAGCCATACGCCTCGATCTCACGCTTGCGCTTCTCTTCTTTCGTCGGCGCGCCGTTCCGATCGATGAATCGATAGTTCCCGTTCGCGATCGCCTCGGTCAGCCCGATCTCCTTCGCCGACATCGTCCCACCCCAGGAGACAGATGCCCCCTCCGGGATCAAATCCAGCGCGATCTTCAGCGCCTCCTCCTTCGACTCGGCATAGAAACCTTCCATATGCCTGGCCTTCAAAGCCTTGATGATCTTCTCAGATAGTTTTTTGTTACGTATTGAACGCATCTCATCCATGGTAAACCTCCCTCTCCTTCTTTATATTGACAACAATGATACCGGCACTTACCAGCACAAGTGACAGAACATGACGAATTCCCAATTGATCGCCCTCTCCCAGAAGCAGTGCTGATAGCACCACACCCATAATTGGGGTCATAAACCCGAATATGGATATCCTTGATACATCATTATTCCTTAACAACAGCCCCCAAACAGTATACGCAACACTGGATACCAGCGCCAGATAAAGAAGGATTCCGATGCCTCCGAGTTCTACAGAGATTACCCCGCCGCCTGAAGCCAGGCTCCACGGCATACCGATCAGGGTCAAAACCAAGCCGCCGACCATGAACTGATATCCACTCAGTAAAACCGTGTCATGTTCCTCCGAGAATCTCTTAATCAGCGAGGATGAGAATCCATAGAAAACGCAGGTCAGGATCATCAGACCATCACCGAGAAGATTCATCTGAAAGCCCTCGCCTGTCAGGTTCACGACGATCACACCCGCGACCCCAAGCGCACATCCTAATATTTTCCTGGCATCCATCCGCTCCATCCTGAACACCGCGCTGGCGACCAGGATTGCAAAAAACGATGTCAGCGAGTTGATCAAAGACGCGTTCACACCCGATGTATGAGCCAATCCTACATAGAAAAATATATACTGCCCTATCGTTTGGAAAAAGCTTAGTGTCAGAATTTTAGAGACATCTCTCCTGCTTGGCAGAAGGAACTTGCGTTTGATCAAACTACCGAAAAGGATGACCAAGATCCCGGCCAAAAAAAACCTGACACCGGCAAATACAATGATCCTGCCTGTTTCACCAGATCCAATATTCCAAAGTTCATATCCGATCTTGATCCCCGGAAACGCACTGCCCCACAAAAAGCAACACATCATCGCTCCGAAGAACACGATCAGTTTTCCATCACTCTTCATCCATCAGAAGCCCCTTCAATTCGTATCCCCCTCCGGGTGCAGATACCTATACACATCCATATCATCCGATGCCGGTCCACAAGCATTAATCGCCGCCACCAGAGTTTCTACATAAGCTGAATCTTCAAGGATATCCTCAGCAATCTGCTCGGCAGAGA
>JAEEGM010000076.1 GCA_016280325.1 Eubacterium sp.
CAACTCCACCCGCCTGTCGTCAGGTACCCTGTAGTAATCATCTATGGTATACGTACCCTGCCTTCTGAACGGCTCCCTGCTCCCAGGTTCAAACGCCGGCTCAAGATCGATCCTGTCTCCGTACTTAGGAGCGGCTTCTGATACAAATAATGCAGAATCGTGTGATAATGATCTGCGTGCATAGTCATTTCCCGTATCAAATGCTGTTGCAAGCTTCCTCAAAGTATCCGATCTGGGTCTGGTTGTCGTCCCTCCCAACACCTTTTGGACTGTGCTGAACGGAACTCCCGACCTTTTAGCTATCTCTTCATATGAATAACCGCTTTCTTCCCGCGCTTTTTTTATCTCTGAAAGTGTCATGGCAATCCCTCCCTCGAGTTCACTCTCCTTAATGGCTTTCCATAATTATACCAAATTATATCCATTTTGTCAATATGGATATCCGATTTGATCGTTCACTTTTAGAGAAACTATATCTTAAAATGGGACACCGAATCTCAGTGTCCCACAATCATTTATATAGTAAAAATCACAGCAGATAAATATGCTTCTCGGCACAGGCATTTATCTCACCCTCGGGCCAAAGTGAAGACTGCACCTCACCGATATGCGCTTTCTTCAGGAAGAACAAGCAAAGTCTCGACTGACCGATACCGCCGCCGATAGAGTACGGCAGCGCTCCCTCGAGGATAGCCTTCTGGAAAGGAAGCTCCGCTCTCTCCGGGCATCCTGCCAGGTCTAACTGCTTCTTCAGCGAAGTCTCATCCACGCGGATACCCATGGAAGAAAGCTCCAGCGCGATATCAAGCACCGGATAGTACACGATGATATCACCGTTCAGTTCCCAATCATCGTAGTCCGGCGCACGACCGTCGTGCGGTTTGCCGTCGGAAAGTTCGCCACCGATCTTCTTTAAGAAGATCGCGCCGTACTCCTTGACCGCCAGGTACTCTCTCTCCTTCGGTGTTTTATCCGGGTAACGATCCACAAGCTCCTGCGTCGTGATAAACTTGATATTGGTCGGAAGCGTTCTTCCGTAAAAATGATACTCTAAGGAAATATAATCCTCCGTCTCCAGGATCGCCTCGTAAACCTTTTTCACGATATGCTCGAGCACTCTCTCGTTGCGCTCTTCCTTATCGATCACACGCTCCCAGTCCCACTGGTCCACATAGATCGAGTGGAGATTGTCCGTCTCCTCGTCACGGCGGATCGCACTCATATCACAGTACAGACCCTCGCCGTGATGGAAGCCGTAATACTTCAGCGCGTGACGCTTCCACTTTGCCAGCGAATGCACAACCTCTGCCTTCACACCGGTCTCCTTCACATCGAAATCAACCGGGCGCTCGACACCATTCAGGTTATCATTCATACCGGACGCCGGATCAACAAAAAGCGGCGCACTCACACGCGTCAGATCCAGTCTGTAGGCAAGCGCCTTCTCAAAATAATCCTTTACTTTTTTGATGGCAATCTCCGTCTCGCGGATATCCAACCGCGACTCATAATTACCCGGCAAAATTAAACTCATCTATCATTCCTCCTGTTCTACGGCGTGAGCCTTATCATTACAACTCACAGTTTCCTACCGTTCTCGGGAACGGTATGACATCGCGGATATTCTGCATACCGGTCAGATACATCACGCATCTCTCGAAGCCGAGACCAAAACCGGCATGACGCGTCGTTCCATATTTGCGGAGATCCAGATAGAACCCATAATCCTCCTCATTCAATCCGCACTCCTTCATACGCTCACGAAGCGTCTCGTAGTCAGCCTCTCTCTCGCTACCGCCGATGATCTCGCCGATACCCGGCACCAGACAATCCATCGCCGCTACTGTCTTGCCGTCATCGTTTAACTTCATATAAAACGCCTTGATCTCCTTCGGATAATCCGTTACGAAGACAGGACGCTTGAAGATCTCCTCGGTAAGATACCTCTCATGCTCTGTCTGCAGATCGCATCCCCAGGAAACCTTGTACTCAAACTTGTCATTATTTTTCTCAAGAAGCTCGATCGCCTCGGTGTAGGTCACGTGGCCGAACTCGGAATTCAGCACATGCTCCAAACGCTCGATCAGGCCCTTGTCGATAAACTGATTGAAAAATGCCATCTCCTCCGGCGCTGCCTCAAGTACATACGCGATGATGTACTTCAGCATTGCCTCGGCAAGCATCATATCATCCTCCAGATCCGCGAAAGCAATCTCCGGCTCGATCATCCAGAACTCAGCCGCATGGCGGGTCGTGTTGGAATTCTCCGCGCGGAAAGTCGGTCCGAAGGTATAGATATTCTGAAACGCCATGGCGTAGGTCTCACCGTTCAACTGACCGGACACGGTAAGATTCGTCTCCTTGCCGAAGAAATCCTGCGCCATATCAACCTTGCCATCTTTCATCGGCGGATCATTCGGGTCCAGCGTTGTCACACGGAACATCTCGCCCGCGCCCTCGCAGTCACTGCCCGTGATGATGGGCGTATGCACATAGACGAACTCTCTCTCCTGGAAAAAGCGATGGATCGCATACGCGATCAGAGAACGCACACGAAAAACTGCCTGGAACGTATTTGTCCTCGGACGAAGATGCGGGATCGTCCGCAAAAATTCCATCGAGTGACGTTTCTTCTGCAACGGATAATCCGGCGTCGACTCACCCTCGATGAAAACCTCATCCGCCTGGATCTCAAAAGGCTGCTTCGCCTCCGGTGTCGCCACAAGCGTACCGGTTACGATCACTGCCGCGCCGACATTCAACTTGCTGATCTCAGCAAAATTGTCAAGTTTATCGTGATACACCACCTGCAACGGTTCAAAAAACGTACCGTCATTCACAACAAGAAACCCGAACGTTTTCGAGTCTCTCACACTGCGAAGCCATCCCCCGACAGTCACGGTCTTATCTATATACTCATCGCGGTCGCGATATAATGTTCGAATACTGGTTATTGATTCCATTACTACTCGTCCTCTCACATAAATTAGGAAATCCGAAACGCATATCACTGCGCGGGATGTCCGCGATCGCCGGTGCGCAGTGCACGTATTTTGTGCACGTGCACCGCTGCGTTCGCGAAAAAGCGCAAGCGGGCCCGCGCAGATATGCTTTCGGATTTCCGATTATTCTTTACGCATTAACAATCTTCGAGAAATCCGGCTTGAGCGAAGCGCCACCGATAAGTCCACCATCGATATTCGGCTTAGCCAGCAACTCTGCCGCATTCTCAGCATTCATCGAACCACCGTACTGGATACGGATCGCATCTGCGGTAGCCTGATCATAGATCTCACCGATGCACTCACGGATAGCCGCGCATACTTCCTCAGCCTGATCTGCCGTAGCAGTCTTACCGGTACCAATCGCCCAGATCGGCTCGTAAGCGATAACGGCCTTCTTTGCCTGATCAGCAGTGATATCCAAAAATGCGATCTTGATCTGCTGACGGATCCAATCGATCGTGATGCCCTGCTCTCTCTGAGTCAGGCTCTCACCACAGCAGATGATCGGTGTGATATCGTGCTTGAACGCCTGCTTGATCTTCTTATTTACGGTCTCATCTGTCTCGGCGAAGTACTCTCTTCTCTCGGAGTGACCGATGATAACATACTTAACACCGGCATCCGTCAGCATGTTTGCCGCGATCTCTCCGGTATACGCACCGCTCTCTTCGAAGTAAAGATTCTCAGCACCAACCTCAACGTTAGAACCCTTTACCGTCTCTGCTACCGGAATAATATCAATCGCCGGAACACAGAAAACTACATCCACGTCATCATTTTTCACGATCGGCAACAAAGTCTTTGCAAGTTCAACCGCCTCCGACGGTGTCTTGTTCATCTTCCAGTTACCCGCAATAATTCTTCTTCTACTCATGAGTAGTATCCTCTCTTTCTAATCTATCAGTAACGTAGTCTGACTAAGTGATGATATCAATCACTTAGTCAGACGGTTGGTTTACTTGTCATTAGCAGCGGCAACGCCCGGCAGTTCCTTGCCCTCGAGGAACTCAAGTGAAGCACCACCACCGGTCGAGATATGGCTCATCTTATCACCAAGCCCCATCTGGTTAACAGCCGCCGCACTATCACCACCACCGATGATCGTTGTAGCGCTTGACTCAGCGAGTGCCTGAGCAACAGCCAGTGTACCCTTAGCCAGTGTCGGATTCTCGAACACACCCATCGGTCCGTTCCAAACGACGGTCTTGGCATTTTTCACTTCATTCGCAAACATCTCAGCGGTCTTGGTACCGATATCGCAAGCCTCCTTGTCAGCCGGAATCGCATCCGCACTCACGATCTCAACATCAATCGGTGCGTCGATCGGATTCGGGAAATCCGTGATCACTGCGCTGTCTACCGGAAGAAGGAGTTTCTTGCCGAGTTTCTCAGCCTTCGCGATCATGTCACGGCAGTAGTCAAGTTTCTCATCATCACAAAGAGACTTTCCGATCTCCTTGCCCTGTGCCTTCAAAAATGTGTACGCCATACCACCACCGATGATGAGCGTGTCACACTTGGTCAGCAGGTTATCAATCACGTTCAGCTTGTCAGCAACCTTGGCACCACCGAGTATTGCTACAAAAGGTCTCTCCGGATTCTCTACGGCATTACCGAGGAAATCGATCTCCTTCTGCATCAGATAGCCGACAGCAGCGGTATCCTTGAGTGCAGCCACACCGACATTCGAGCAGTGAGCACGGTGAGCCGTACCAAACGCATCATTAACAAATACATCACAGATGGAAGCCAGATCCTTCGAGAAAGCCTCTCCGTTCTTGGTCTCCTCCGGACGGAAGCGTGTGTTCTCAAGGAGGATCACATCTCCGTCATTCATAGCATCTACAGCCGCGCGGACATTGTCACCGACAACCTCAGGATTGGCTACGAACTTCACATCCTGACCGAGCAGAGCAGACAGTCTCTCAGCAACCGGTGCCAGAGTCTTGGTCTTTTTATCCTCTTCGGTCTTAACCTTGCCGAGGTGAGAGCAAAGAATAACCTTTCCACCGTCAGCGATCAGCTTCTTGATCGTCGGCAGAGCAGCCACCAGACGGTTCTCGTCAGTGATCTTTCCGTCGATGATCGGTACATTGAAGTCGCAGCGGCAGAGTACGCGCTGGCCCTTAACATTGATATCATCTACTGATTTTTTGTTCAATCCCATTTTTAAAAATCCTCCTATGGTTTTATATTACATTAGTAGCGAAAAAGGTCCGGCCCTTTTCGACCGGACCTTTTTAGGTCATTTTTATCGAACGATCACTCAGGCACCAAGAAGTGAACCGAAGTGTTTGATCGTACGTACCATCTGGCTTGTGTATGAGTTCTCGTTGTCATACCATGAAACTACCTGAACCTGTGTTGTTCCGTTATCAAGCGGAAGAACCATTGTCTGTGTAGAATCAAAAAGTGAACCGAATCTCATACCAACGATATCGGAAGAAACGATCTCATCCTCGTTGTATCCGAATGACTCGTTTGAAGCAGCCTTCATAGCGCTGTTTACCTGCTCTTTTGTTACATTGCCCTCTACAACTGCTGTAAGGATAGTAGTTGAACCTGTCGGGGTCGGTACACGCTGAGCAGCTCCGATGAGCTTTCCATTGAGTTCAGGGATAACCAGTCCGATTGCCTTTGCAGCTCCTGTTGAGTTCGGAACGATATTAACTGCAGCAGCACGGCTACGACGCTTGTCGCCCTTTCTCTGCGGTCCGTCAAGTGTCATCTGGTCACCTGTGTAAGCATGGATGGTGCACATGATACCACTCTTTATAGTTGCACAATCATTGAGTGCCTTTGCCATAGGAGCAAGGCAGTTGGTTGTACAGGAAGCAGCTGAAATGATCTTGTCATCCTTGGTAAGTGTCTGATGGTTAACATTGTAAACGATAGTCGGAAGATCATTTCCGGCCGGAGCAGAAATGATAACGTGCTTAGCACCGGCATCGATATGAGCCTGAGCCTTGTCCTTAG
>JAEEGM010000077.1 GCA_016280325.1 Eubacterium sp.
AAAGTCGTGACGAAGTGTCCAGAATTCGCCGTCAATGAGCTTTGCCTGCTTTTTGGTGGTGTCCATGAGTGTGAGTTCCGTGCTCTTTCGGATCGTTTCCTCGGTATGTTCTTTGATGACGGATACCTGTCGTTCACTGCTCTCTTCGGTCAACTCGGTAATCGAGACGAGTTGCAGAATGCCGATGATGGAAAATGCAGCAACCACGAGGATTACCAGCATCAGGCACAGGTTTAAAACCTTGCCTTCCAGTCCTCCGAACTTGAATTTTCTTATATTCTTCAAATTAACATTTTTATTTTTCAAGGTAACACCTCGCCTTTTTTCAGCCAATCGTTTCATTTTTCTCAATCATAATCAGATAAAACCATCATACTACGCAATCACAGCTTTGTCAAACCCGAAAATCGCGGAATTTCTTGACATAAAGCCGTAAAAATGGTATTCTTTTATATTATGATTTACAAATTTTTGCTAAGGTAATATGGAGGGGAAGCAATGAGGAGTGAATTGGATAATGGAAAGCTGACCATATGGTTGGAGGGAAGGATTGATACCGGCAACGCGTCGGAGATCGAGAAGGCCGGGACAGCGATGCAGATCGCGGATGTCCTCATGAATAAGCTGCTTCGGCCGATCGTGGTACCGAATGAGCAGGCAGTCAAACAGCTTTTTCAGGTCTTGTAGGGAATTGCGTTAACATAATGATTCAGACAGAAATAGGAGCATTTTCTTATGTATTATGCCAGTTTCGGAGTAATCTCGCTGATACTCCATGTCATTATTAATCATGAATATATCTTTAAGAAGGATGGCTCGGAGGACCTTCCGGTCAAGAGGTACCGTCTGTTTCTGAGTGGCGTCATGTCGTACTATATCACTGACGTGTTATGGGGATTCCTGTACGCAACCCGTATTGTGCCTCTGGCTTATACGGATACGGTTTTGTATTTTTTTACCATGGCGGTGACGGTTTTGTTTTGGACGCGCTTCGTGACGGCCTATCTGGATGCAAGAGGATTGTTTGATCGTTTTCTCACGTATGCGGGTTGGATCGTATTGACGACGGAAGTTCTGTGTCTGATCATCAATGCTTTTATCCCAATCTTTTTCTCATTTGATTCGACCGGGGAGTACCTGCCGGGTTACGCGCGCTATATCAATCTGGCAGTTCAGGTTGTGTTGTTTTTGATGGCGTCATGCTATACGATTGTGAGAGCGGCCAGGAGCGAGGGAAAGAAGCGGATCCGCAACAAGACGATCGGTGCTTCCGGTGTCGTGATGTCTGTCTTTATCGTGCTTCAGACACTGTACCCGTTTTTACCGCTCTACGCGATCGGTACTCTGGTCGGAACGTGTCTGATCCATACCTTTGTTGAAGAGGGTGTGAGGCTTGATCAGGCGATCGAGCTCAGTAAAGTGCAAAAGCAGGTGGAGCAGGAGTATGCAGAGAAGATCAAGGACAGGAAGAGAAACATCACGTTCAACCGTATTGCCGAGAGTCTGGCGGCCAACTACGATATGATCTATTACGTAGATACCGATGATTCGAGTTATGTGGGATACACCTCCGATGAAAGTAATTACGGAGAGTTGCAGATCAAGCGATCCGGCGAAGATTTCTTTGTTGATTCAAAAGCAAATCTGAGAGAGGCTGTGTATCTGGAGGATTGGGATCGTATTTCCCGGTTCTTTGATAAGGACTATCTTCGCACAACGCTGGAGGAACGCAAGCAGACCAGTTCGGATTATCGTCTGGTCATCAATGGTACTCCGAGGTACACCAGAGTTATCGTCAGAAAAACAGGAAGTGGTGAGCACTTTATCATAGCGATCGAGAATGTCGATGACGAGGTGCGCCGTGAGCAGAAGCATAGGCAAATGCTGAATACGGAGAAGGAGCTGGCGCGCCGCGATGAACTCACGGGAACCAAGAATAAAACCGCATACATCGAACTTGAGGAATCCGTACAGGACAATATCGATAAAGGGATTGATTACCTTCCGTTCGCTTTGGCGGTATGTGATATCAACGATCTCAAGATGATCAATGACACCGAGGGGCATAAAGCCGGAGATGAATACATCTGCGCCGCTTCCAAGATGCTGTGTGATGTATTCGTACACAGTCCGGTGTTCAGAATCGGTGGTGACGAGTTCGTCGTATTCCTGCGGGGCGAGGACTATAATGCCAGAGAGGATCTGATCCAGAAGCTTCGCGTAAAGATTTTTGAGAATCTGGTTCAGAAAAATGGTCCGGTCATAGCCGTCGGTGTCGCATCTTTTGAAAAGGATAAGGATGAGAGGGTTAACGACGTGTTCCAGCGCGCGGACGAGATGATGTATGAGGATAAGCGCAGACTCAAGGAACAGGCGTAGGAATCGAGTATAAGGAATCGAGTAGGGGGATTCATCCCCCTACTCGTCCATGCGCTGTCATCTCGAAAGCAAAGCTTTCTCGATGACCGTTTGCTCAGCCATGCATGGAAAGCAAGCTTTCCTGCATGGCGTTCGCTATTCGCACATAAGAAAACCCGGGGACGATGTCTCCGGGTTTTCTTATGCTTATTGGGATCATTTCTTCTTTCGATAGTTCTTGAGTAGCGATTCATACTTGGTGATCAGCTTCTTCATGTTGGCAGCGTTGGTGTCGTCGATGTAACATTTGTAGGTCTTGCCCTTTGCGGTATCCTTGACGGTGATCTTCGTATTCTTGGCCGAAAGGATATGTTTCAGTTTTTCGATTCGTGCCTCCCGCACGTTCTTGGTGCTTGACAGGGTGAAGGTTCCCTTTGTCATATATTTGCGCTTGACATACTGACCGACGATCTTCATACGGGTTTTGGTACTTCCGCTGATCGTGATCTTCTTGCCACCGCCGGAGAGGATCATTTTTTTATACTTCCGACTGGTGGTATTGAGGATCTGTATATAGGACTCAAGCCGTATGCCGAGTGACAGCTTCGAAGAGGATCCGTCCTTGGACGCGTTGATCACCGGGTAGAGCATGATCATCTCGTTCATATCGCCATAGCCGGTGTGAGCGATCATCCAGGTGTGATAGTAGAATCCGAAGTGTGTCAGTCTGGAAGAGGTGGTCGAAACATCACTGAAAAGGAAGGTGTGCGTTTTCTTTCCCATGAGCTTCTTGCGAATCTTCTTATAAGAAACTTTCTTGGTGTACTTGTAGTTGACCTTCGCGGCCTGTCCGCTGGCAGAGGAGCCACTGGCGGCGTCTCCGTCCACATAAGGGCGTGTCGTCGGATCTTCATCTACCAGAGCCGATTCCTTGGCCTGAAGGGAAGAATCCGTGGTGAGCGGCCCGCTCCAGGAGAACAAGCTGCAGCTGACGAATACCCACAAGCTCGTGATGGCGATACGCTTTGTTGTCTCTTTCTTCATTATATAAAACCTCCCGTAAACATGTTTTGATAAAAAGGATCCGTGTTTTGTAAAAAACAGGGGCAATTTGTCACATTTGTTATGATTTGTTCTATGTATGTAGTAAAACTATACCACCGAAAATTGGGATTGTCAACCTGAAATCTCAAAATATTTTAAAAAATACTTGACAAAATCGAAATAATCGGTTAACATGTTACAGAAATGTTAAGAAAGACAACAAAAGTATGAAGGAAAAAGGTAACAAAGGAGAAGAACAATGAGAAAGGTTTTGGTTCTGTTGTTGGTTATCGCGGCACTGGCCGGTACTTCTACCGACTCAAAGGCAGCCGAGTTCACCGGCAGACAGAAAAAGATCGTTGAAACGATCTACGATGTAGTATCAACTGAGAAGAACTGGGAAACTTACGGAAGTCTTCCTTCTGTATGTATCGCACAGGCGTATGTAGAGAGCGGTGTGGGACTTGCAGGAAGAAAGAACAACCTTTGGGGACTGGGCGCAGGACGCGCTTCCTATTCAACCTTGAAAAAAGGTATCTATGCTTATATGAAGTGTATCAACAAGAGCTGGTACAAGCGTTACGGCGCTACGGACACCAAGAGTTGGAAGAAGCAGATCCGCAGCATCCTGAAGGGTGGCTACTGCGTACCGGCATCCGGTTACTACAATAAAGTAGCTAAGGTTGTCCGCATGTACGACCTCGATGATTATGACAAGAAGATGTTCAAGCAGCATAAAAAGGCCGAGGAAAAGCGTCAGGCGAAGATCAAAGAGCAGAAAGAGAAGGAAGAAAAGGCTGAGGAGCTGGAAGAGAAGAAACAAATTCTCGATGAGATCCCTTCCGTTATTTCCAACTTCGTTGTAGGACTTCATCTGGGAGCACTCGGGTAATAAGACAGAGCAAACATAAGGAGGCTTCGGCCTCCTTTTTTGTTGACAGAAAATCGGGATTGTGATAGAATCAGTGTATATGAATGAAGGAAACGTGGGAAAAGAGGTTAAGATGGAACGCAGGAGAGTATCGCGGATTGATATCATCGTGGGAGTCGTCGCGGTCGGGATCGGTCTCGTTCTGGTGATGTTGTTTTTCCTCTTGAGAAAGCCGGGAGGACATGTGATCGTATCCATAGACGGACGTGAAGTCGCTTCCTACGCGCTGTCAGACACGGTGGACGTGATCGTGCAGGATCTGGCACGGGAAAGCAGTAATACGCCGGATAACAGCGGCGAGAGCGGAAACCATGACGTGTCCGTGCATACGGGCAGGAATCGACTGGTCATCCGTGATGGGGAGGCCCGGATCGAAGAGGCAGACTGTCCGGATAAGCTCTGCGTTCATCAGGGCGGGATATCGCATACGAATGAAAGCATCGTTTGCCTGCCTCACCGGGTATCGATCCGCATCGCGGGAGAATCTGAGGAAACGGCGCCGGATGCGGTCGCCAAGTGAACGAACCTCATTTAACCCACGTAAATACGTACAGTAAAAGGAGGGTTTAATCATGTATGAACAGGTAAAGCTTTCGTATGAAGCAAATGGACTGGAGCCGCAGATCGATCAGCTGACGATCGAGACACATTATGGTAAGCATCATGCGTTATACACCAAGAATCTGAACGACGCTGCCGAGAAGGCAGGCGTGGCGGACAAGGATATCGAAGATCTCCTGGCAAGCCTTGATCAGGTATCGGATGTGGCGCTTCGCAAGGCACTTCGAAATAACGGTGGGGGTTACTACAATCATAACCTCTATTTCTCTACGTTGTCGGCGGCCGGAAACGTGGAGCCTGTCGGTGATTTAAAGTTAAAAATCATCGAAAAGTACGGAGATTACGCCACGTTAAAAGATGAATTAACCAAATTAGCCCTGGGACAATTCGGTTCCGGATGGGCATGGCTTTCGGCAAATCCGGCCGGTGAATTGATGGTATCTGCCAGCCCCAATCAGGACAATCCGATCAGTGAAGGAACGGGATATATTCCGATCCTTGCCATCGATGTGTGGGAGCATGCGTATTATCTGAACTACAGGAACCTGCGTGCGGACTATGTGGCAAAGCTTTTTGAGATCATCGACTGGACACTGGTGGAAGCAAACTATCAGCGTGTGATGGGTAAGTGAAGACCGAAGGCGGAGTAACGAAAGAGAGCAAATGAGAGAGCAGACGGAAAAACTGGCTATGCGCGCGATGCTTGTTGCGTTGGCCTTTGTACTGGCATGGTTGGAGGCACAGATACCGACCTTTATCGCGGTACCGGGTGTCAAGCTCGGTCTGACCAATCTGGTTGTATTGCTGGCTTTGTACAGGCTTAGCTGGAAGGATGCGATGGTCATCAATCTGATCCGCATCGTTTTGGTCGGACTGACCTTCGGGAGCCTTTTTTCCATGTGGTACTCTCTGGCGGGCGGACTTTTGAGTGGGATCGGCATGATCCTTCTCAAAAATCTGCTTCACGCAAGACTTGTGACGGTCAGTGTGGCCGGTGCGCTTTTGCATAATCTCGGACAGATTCTTGTGGCCGTGTTCGTTCTGGACACGTCGTCATTGTTCTATTATCTCGTGGTTTTGTGGATTTCCGGACTGATTGCGGGAAGCATTCTGGGACTACTCTGTGTCCCGATCGTATCACGTGTCAAAAAAATCTTATAAATATGAAATTTATCCTTGTTTCGAGACGTGTCTTTTGAT
Organism: Eubacterium sp.; assembly: GCA_016280325.1. Taxonomy (GTDB): domain Bacteria; phylum Bacillota; class Clostridia; order Lachnospirales; family Lachnospiraceae; genus Eubacterium_F. The sequence goes on from JAEEGM010000077.1 coordinate 6,095, forward strand.
ATACTAGAAACAGTGAGACTAAATGAAACGGGGTATGTGATTTGCTGAGTGAGGAGAGAATCAAAAAAATGATTCGTCTTTCCGATTATGAGGCAGGAACGGGCGATTTGGATCTGCGACGCACGCGGTATCGCAAAAAGGATTATGTGCGGTTGCAGGTGCTTCGTACCGTGGCCGGTATGATCGCCGCGAGCATCCTGATTCTCGGGATGGTTGCTCTTTATTACATGGATCGTATTCCCTGGAAAACCTATGTTTCAGAGGGGTTCTTTACCTGGCATCGCACATTGCTGATTGTCGGGATTCTGATTGCGTGGCTGATTCTGATGGCGATCGCGTCTTATGTGACAAGGCGTCGCAGTCGTCGTGAGTATGAGGAATCCGAACTTCGAGTAAATGAGTATGAGCAGACGCTCGCTGAGCTTCTTCGGCTGTATGAAGCCGAAAGGAAGGAGGAGAGCGTATGATGGCAAACCTTTTGATCATCCGGGCCAGGATTCGGCATTTTATAGAGCGACATTATATGATCGTTCGCGGAATCCTGAGGGCACTTCTGGTGCTGGCGGTGTTGCTTTTGCTGACCAGCCGGTTCCCGGACGGCTTTTTCTCCGGCATACGCTGGGTGTTCCCGATCATAGCGGTAGCGAGCGGATTTTTCCCGGATGCGGTAGCCATACTGGGTATCGTTACGGTGGTCGGTGTTGAGGTTTGGCAGGTGTCGCCGGTTCAGGCGGGGACGCTGCTTTTGATGATCGCTATATTTTTCCTTCTGTTCGGACGCAAGGCAAAGGAGCAGTGGTTCATGCTGATCTCGGTGCCTACGCTGTCCGCGTGTCAGATGGGATTTTCCGTGCCGGTGGTATCGGCGCTTGCGGCAGGCCCGTCGCTGATCCCGGCGTTGATGATGGGTATCATAATCCGGTTCAGTCTGGACGGTGTGGCGGAATACACGGCGACGGCACAGCGAATCGCCGGAGACACCAATGTGTTCGCGCCGCTTCAGTATCTGGTGAATTATCTCGTTTCCAATCGACTGTTCCTGGTTACGCTGATCGTCTATACGTTGACGTTTGTCGTGATCTACCTGCTTCGTAAGGCGAACTTCCGCTATGCGCCGCAGATCGCGATCCTGGTTGGCTCGATCGTTCTGTATACGTTGGAAATGATCTCAAACATCATCTGGGAACTCGAACTGAATCTCCTTCTGACATCGATCCTCGTGATCGTGACGATGGGGATCGCGTACCTGTACCAGTTTATGCATATTTCTCTGGATTATCACGGAACGAGGAAGCTGCAGTTTGAGGATGATGAGTATTTTTACTATGTGACCGCGATTCCGAAGTACAACGTGGCTGTCGGCGATAAGGTGGTTACCAAGATCCTTCCGGAAGAGATGGCTGAGGTTACCGCTGAACTGAAGGAAGAGGTCGAAAAGGCGCTGGCCGAGGAGCGGGCGGAAAAGGAAAAAGACAAGGAAAAGGACAAGGAAAAGGACAAGGAAGAGTAAGGATACGGTATGGACACAATCATTTCATTTTTCAAAAATTACGTGGCCAGACTCACGATCCCCAAGGTGAATGTGATCGACATTCTGGAGATTTTGATCATAGCCTACGTATTCTACCACATCATTGTCTGGGTAAAGGACACGCGTGCGTGGACTCTGCTCAAGGGAATGGTGTTTCTTGCCGTGTTCTACCTGGTGGCCATGATCCTTGAGATGAATGTCATCATATGGATATTCAATAACGTTATGGTCATCGCTGCCGTGGCTCTCGTAGTCATATTCCAGCCGGAGCTCAGAGGGGCGCTCGAGCATCTGGGGCGGCGAAATATCCTGCGCAATCTGTCGATCGACAACGCGGATGAGAAGGGTAAGAGGTTCTCGACAAAGAGCGTTCAGGCGATCGTAAAGGCGACCTACGATATGGCGCGTGTGAAGACGGGAGCGCTGATCGTTGTCGAGAAAAATATCCAGTGCCGTGAATACGAGAGGACCGGTATTCCGATCAACGCGGACATCAGTTCGCAGCTGCTCGTGAATATTTTTGAGCATAATACGCCGCTTCATGACGGGGCGGTGCTGCTTCGTAACGATCAGATTCTCGCGGCTACGTGTTATCTGCCACTGTCCAACAATCTGAGCGTAAGCAAGGAACTGGGGACCAGGCATCGCGCCGGTCTCGGTATCAGTGAGGTTTCGGATTCCCTGACGATCATCGTGTCGGAGGAGACCGGGGCGGTGTCGCTGGCGATGGACGGAAAGCTCTATCACAAGATTGACGCCGATACGTTGCTGCTCCGCCTGAAGGAGGCGTCCAAGCAGGGAGACGGAAGGAAGGCTCATTGGTGGCAGTTCCGCAAGAAGAAGCGTCAGGCCATGGAACGCGCGGACGCAACCGAATCTTCGGTAGAAGAGGAGGTGAGCGATCGATGAAAGCAGTATTGAAGAGATTATTTACGAGAAATATAGGCTGGAAGATCCTGTCGATCATCGCGGCGGGTGTATTCTGGCTGATCGTGGTGAATATCGTCGATCCGACGGTCAAGAGGACTTTTGAGGGGGTTCCGGTCGAGATCCTGAACGAGACGGCGATCACATCGTCCAACCAGGTCTATGAGGTTATCAGCGGGGATACGGTGGATGTGACGATCACTTCGAAGCGAAGTCTTGTAGAGAGACTTCGCCCCAAAGACTTTATCGCGACGGCGGATCTGGCGGAGCTTTCCAGTGTGAATGCCGTGAATATCCAGGTGAAACTGAACAAGAATCCCAACAACCTGCCTTATGAACTCAGTTGGGGGAATGCGGTCCTGAAAGTTAAACTCGAGGATCGTGTCACGAAGAAGTTTAAGGTAGATGTAATACAAGAGGGCGAACTGGCTGAGAATTACGTCCTTGGAAATGTCAAGGTGAAGCCGAACATCATCGAGGTGTCCGGTGGTCAGTCGAAGATGAAACGTATCGACCATGTCAGCGTCACCGTACCGCTCAACGGGCAGACGGAAGAGTTTACCATGCGAGCGAAGCCGGTTGCTTATGACAGTACGGGGGATATCATCGATGCTGCCAACCTGTCCTTCAGTGAGGATGAGGTGAAGGTGACAGTCGGCGTCCGGCAAACGATGGATGTCCCGATCGAGGTCACGACGGAGGGAGAACCGGCAGAGGGGTATCACCTGATCCAGACCGACAGGCAACCGGAGTTTGTGCGTGTTTCGGTCGATGATCCTGCCAATTTGAAAGATGATCTGGTAATCAGGCTTACAGTAAATATCGAGGACGCGAAAGCCGATGTGGAGAAGGAAATCGACATCTCGAATTATCTGGGAAGCGGTTATAAGATCGAAGACGATGTGAGGGTGGTTTCTGTCCGCTGTGAGATAGGAAAGAGCGGCAGTCGGAGCTTCACGCTGACCGGAGCGGATATCGAGGTGCGCAATCCGCCGGACAACCATTCGGTGACCTTTACGGATCCGGATGCGAGGTACGAGGTCAAGCTTTCCGGATCCGACGATAAGTTGAAAAATATCGAACTGAAGGATCTCGGTGCCTATATCGATATTGGCGCATTCAAAGACGGTGTTCATCGTGTTGTGGTGAACTTCACGCCGCCGAAGGGGGTGACGGTCACTTCACCGGTGACGGTTGAGGTCACGATCTCCAAGATTGAGAGTGAGACGACACCGACACCTGAGCCCGAAGAAACACCGGATACGGATTCCGACTAGAAATGATGAATAAAAAAGCCCGTGCTTCCGGATGACGGAGACACGGGCTTTTGTATGCCCTTTATTACAGCGGGATATTCCCGTGCTTTTTCTCGACCTGATCGAGCGCATGCTTGCTGCGACATACCAAAAGGTCAGCAAAGATGCGTTCGCGGGTGGCTTCCGGACGGATCACCTCGTCCACATATCCGTGCATGACAGCCACCTGCGGATTCATGAATTTTTCGTTGTATTCATCGGTCTTTTCCTGGCGGAAGACTCTCTTTTCTTCCGGTGACATATCTTTCATCTGCTTACCGTACAGGATATCAGCTGCGCCTTCAGCGCCCATAACGGCGATCTCAGCGGTCGGCCAGGCGTAGACGAAGTCGGAGCGAAGGTGCTTCGAACTCATCGCGATATAGGCACCGCCGTAGGCCTTGCGAAGGATGACATTGATCTTGATCGTCGTGGCTTCGGAGTAAGCGTAGAGGATCTTCGCGCCATGGCGGATGATACCTTTGTACTCCTGATCCTTGCCCGGCATGAATCCGGGGACATCGGTCAGTGTGATGATCGGAATATCATAAGCGTCACAGTAGCGGATCATCCGCGCTACCTTATCCGAGGAATCGCAGTCGAGGACGCCGGCCAGGTACTTCGGCTGGTCGCAGATCAATCCGACGGTGATCCCCTTGATCTTGGCAAAGCCGACCACGACATTCATGGCGAATTCTTTGTGGATTTCCATGAAGGAATCCGGATCGACGATGCCGTCGATCACATCGTGTATATCGTAGCTCTGATTGCTGTGTTCCGGAAGGATATGCGCTAAATCCTCATTAAACGCTACATTTTCCGTATAGTTTATAGGCTGATTTAACATTTTAAGATCTGTTTGCCCCTGATAGCAGGGCGGGATGATACCGATCAGTTTTCGTACCTGCTGGTAGCAGGTTTTCTCATCCGGCATGTGGAAGTGCGCAACGCCGCTTGTCTTCGCGTGCACCTCGGCACCGCCCAGTTCAGTCGCCGTGATGTCTTCATTTGTCACACTCTTGATGACCTTCGGTCCGGTGACAAACATCTGGCTGATATCGTCGATCACAAAGATGAAGTCCGTGATACCCGGTGAATAGACCGCACCACCGGCACAGTTGCCGGCGATGATCGAAATCTGCGGGATATAGCCGGAGGCCAGAGTGTTGTAGTAGAAGATCTCACCGTAGCCGGCCAGGGCGTTGATGCCTTCCTGGATACGGGCGCCGCCGGAATCGTTGATCCCGATGATGGGGCAACGGTTCTCGATGGCGAGCTTGATGGTGTTCGCAATCTTGAAGCCGTGCATTTTTCCGAGGGTTCCACCGATAACGGTGAAGTCTTCCGCGTAGATAAATACGCGCTGACCGTCGACCGTTCCATAGCCGGTGATCACGCCGTCATAGGGAAACTGTCCTTTTTTTATGTTGAAAGCGTCTTCGAGGTTTGTGATGCCGGAACCGATCTCGCGAAAGGAATCCGGATCCAGGACCTGACAGATCCGCTCAAGGGCGTGGAGTTTGCCCAGTTTGTGCTGTTTCTCCATATTGTATTCCATAGGATATATCCTCCCTAAGATAGAATAATTCAGAATAATACCATAATTCAGAACATTATTCAGTATAACAAGTTGACATTCGAATGTCAACTTGTTATACTTATGAAGTCTATGGAGGGAATTCATCACAATGAATCAGATAGTCAAAAATCTTAAGAAATATATGTTCTTGTTGTGGGAACTCGTCAAGAAGACGATCAAGCTTCGCTATAGGCGTTCCTACCTGGGAATTCTGTGGACCCTGATCGAGCCGCTGCTTACGATGATCGTGCTGACCATCGTGTTCGGACAGCTTTTGGGACGCGATTCGACTGACGCGGCATTTGAGGGGGTTCCGTACCCGATCTACGTACTGTCGGGGCGTCTTTTGTACAGCTTCTTCTCGAGTGCGACCAATTCGTCGATGAAGAGTATAAGGAACAATTCCTCGATGATCAAAAAGGTATATGTGCCGAAGTACATCTATCCGGTGTCAGGCGTGATCGCGAACTTCCTGATCTTTTTGATCTCTTTGATCGTATTGGCGGGTGTCGTGGTATTTTTCCTGATCCGTGGAGGATATCAGGCACCGATCAACGGTTATATGCTGCTGTCGGTCATACCGCTGATCAACCTGTTTTTACTGGGGATCGGAGTCGGGTTGCTGCTTTCGACGCTGTGCGTGTTCTTCCGCGATATGGAATATCTGTGGAGCGTACTGCTGATGCTGATCATGTACTGCTCGGCGATCTTCTACTTCCCGGATCGATTGGGAGAGGAAGCAGTGATGCTGTTGAAGATCAATCCGCTGTTCGGAATCATCCACAATTTCCGCGTTTCGTTCTTCGGGCATCCGTTTGACGGGACGTTGATGTTGTATACCTGGGGCGTGACGATCGTGGTGCTCGGTCTCGGGCTGTACGCGTTCTATCGCAAGCAGGATAAGTTTATACTGTACATCTGATCGTGCCGGCGCACGGAAGGGTGAAGGCCTGAAGATGGCCGGAGATACACGTACAGATGGATAGGAAAGGATAATAATGGCAAACGATATAGCACTTGACATCGACCACGTGAGCATGCGTTTCAACTTAAGCTCCGAGAAGGTCGACAATATCAAAGAATATATCATCAAACTGGTTAAAAATGAGCTGATGTTCCAGGAATTCTGGGCACTGCGCGATGTCAGTTTTCAGGTAAAAAGGGGAGAACGAATCGGTATCCTCGGAATGAACGGTGCCGGAAAGTCGACGCTTCTGAAGATCATCGCCGGCGTCATGAAGCCCAGTGAAGGGAATGTGACCGTGCGTGGCAAGATCGCGCCGCTTCTCGAACTTGGAGCCGGCTTTGACAAGCAGTATACCGGTGCGGAGAACATCTATCTCTACGGTTCGATGCTCGGATACTCGAAGGAGTTTATCGATAAAAAGTTCAAGGATATCGTGAAGTTTTCCGAACTCGGGGACTTCATCAATGTCCCGATCAAGAATTATTCATCCGGTATGAAAGCGCGTCTCGGCTTCTCGGTCGCGACTGTGGTGGAGCCGGAGATCCTCATCCTCGATGAGGTGTTGAGTGTCGGAGACGCGAGATTCCGAAGAAAGTGCGAGAAGCGTCTGAAAGGAATGTTTGACAAGGGTGTGACGGTGCTTTTCGTCTCGCACAGCACACAGCAGGTACTTCGTATGTGTAACCGCGGAATCCTTTTGGAGGGCGGACGCCTGATCGCCAAGGGGGCTGCGAAAGATGTGGTCAGCTTCTACGAAGCCAAGCTGACGGAAACCGGTGAGTGATACCAAACGAAAGATTGATACAGGAAAGGACATATGGTGAGAAGATGAAAAAAGTAATTACGTACGGAACCTTTGATCTGTTCCATGTAGGACATGTGAATCTCCTTCGCCGTGCCAAGGCACTCGGAGACTATCTGATCGTCGTAGTGAGCTCGGACGAGTTCAACGCAGGAAAAGGTAAGAAGGCGTATCACAGTTTCGAGGATCGCAAGAAGATCCTGGAGGTTTGCCGCTATGTGGACGAGGTGTTGCCGGAGTACACCTGGGAGCAGAAAGTGGATGATGTGGTAAACAACGATGTGGATATTTTTGTAATGGGAGATGATTGGGAAGGCAAATTTGACTTCCTGAAAGAGTACTGCGAGGTAATCTACCTGCCGCGTACACAGGGGATCTCCACGACCAAGATAAAGGAAGACCTGAAGTGAGTAAGAAAACACTTGGCTATCGGCTGTTCGGACTTATGTTCACGTTCTTTCGTCTGTTTCCCGTGAAGGAGAACAAGGCGTTTTTGATCGCGACGCATGACGACGGACCGGAGGGCAATATTGCCGTGATGGCAGAGGCGCTCCGGGAGAAGCGGCCGGGGATGAAGATGGTATATATGACAAAAAAGGATAGGGGGCAGAATCCCTTTTCCTTTTTTTTCGTGAAGGCGTATCATATGGCAACGTCCGGGGTTATCCTGCTTGATAACGTGTTTATGCCGATGGCGTTCACGCCGATCTCGAAGAAGACCACGGTGATCCAGCTCTGGCACGGGACCGGGACGATCAAGCGTTTCGGACTGGATTCGGACGGACCGAAGGTGGCGAGACTGGCCGCACGCGGTAACCGTCGGATCACCTGGCTGACGGTCAACGGAGAGAGGACAAGACGCCAGTACGCGACGGCTTTCGGACTGCCACCGGAGAAGATTCGGACGACCGGACTTCCGAGAACTGACCTTCTGATGGATGAGCATTACATGGAGAAAAAGAAAAAGGAGTTCTTCCGCGAGATCTGTAAACACGTGAAGGAACCCGAAAAGAAGCGTTACGTTCTCTACGCGCCGACGTTTCGCGATAAGGAGACGGAGCATCCGAAACTTATGCTGGATGTAAAGAGGATCCTTGGTGTGCTCCCTGAGGATGTGGTCCTGTTGCTTCGTTTTCATCCTTTTGTGGCGGAGAGGTTCGCGGCGGAGAACGTGATGAAACGTGATCTGACGAAGGAGGAGAAGGCAAGAGTCTTCGATATGTCCGGTTATCCCGGCGTGACAACACTTCTGTCCGTGGCGGATGTGCTGGTGACAGACTACTCGTCCATCGTTTTCGAGTACGCGCTTTTGAAGAGGCCGATGGTGTTCTACGCCTACGACCTGGAGGATTTTGAGAAGACCGGGAGGGACTTCTACGAACCGTATGAGGGCTTCGTGCCGGGGCCTGTGGCAAAGGATGAGACAAGCCTCATCCGAGAGCTGAAAGAGGCGCTTTCCTGTACACAGCAACCGGCGAAGGCAAAGGAGACGCAGGAGCGTATCGAGGTATTTTTACAGGAGAATTATCGAAGGAGAGACGGTCGGGCAGCGGAGCGCGTCACAATGTTGGCATTTCGGAAAAAAAAATCTCGACAAAGCGACTCGAATTTGGTATAATTATCAAGTTGATATGTTTTTTGCATTATAATAAGGAGAGAGGTCATGGGAAAACTGATGGAGCGTAAGCTCAGTTTCGTCTTCATTTTTTTACAACTATTATTCTCTATCGCCCTTATCGTGCTGCTGTTTTATGTCGGGTTTATCCCCGATAAGTACGTGATCACGGCGATCGTCGTTTGTGTGCTGCTGATGGTGTATCAGGTCTTTTCGCAGATCACGAACGCGAGCTACATCATCGGGCGCGTGCTGGCGGTGGTGTTCAGTGTGATCTTTATCGTCGGCGGGTATTATCTGTATGATACCTACCACGCGATGGCACAGATTTCCGGAGCGAATGTCAAGATCGATGTCATCTCGTACTACGTTATGAAGGACGATCCGGCACAGAGTTTGAAGGATGCGAAGGATTACAAGTTCGGTATCCTCTCCGTTATCGACCGTGAGAATACGGATAAGGCGTTGCAGGAGGCAAAGACGGAGGTCGGACAAGACGTACAGATCGTCGAGTTTCAGGATTCTTCCACACTGGTTGACGCGTTGTATGCCAAGGAAATCCAGGTAGCCGTCTTCAATCAGGGATTTGTCAATACGATCGAGGAGCAGTACAAGACGTTCAAGACCGATACCAGGGAGCTTGTCCAACACGAGATCGAGACAGAGATTGAAGAAGAGGAAGAAGAGAAGGAAGACGACTATAATACATCGGTGACGACGAAGCCTTTCATCGTGTACTTAAGTGGTATCGATGTCTATGGTTCTCTGAGTAAGAACAGTCGAAGCGATGTGAATATCCTGGCGGTAGTCAATCCGCTGACGAAGAAGCTGCT
>JAEEGM010000078.1 GCA_016280325.1 Eubacterium sp.
AATCAACTATCGGTTGGGGCGTGAATGGTAACGTCAAAAAAAAGTATACCAACCGGGGGATTATCGCCCTCGATCATCTCATTCGCTTTATAGTATCCGACATATGCGTTAAGCTGCCCCAGATCCTCGTTGTAACAATTTGTGACAGCAAGGCCCTCAGCTGATCTGCCTCACTACGTTTGGCGGACTGAGCACCCGCTATGTTCGTGAATTGCTTCGCAATTCACTCAACGCGGGCGCCTTCACCTGTCCAAATAAGAAGGAGCTTACGAGCAAGCTCGCAGCTCCTTCTTCCTTGTCCAGTCTCAGTCCGCTTTCGCGATCACTCCAACTCAATCGTTCCCGGGGGTTTACTCGTGCAATCATACAGTACACGGTTGACTCCCTTTACTTCGTTTACGATTCGATTGGTTACGATATCGAGAATCTCCCACGGAATGTGGGTTGCATCTGCCGTCATAAAATCCGAAGTATTGACGGCGCGAAGTGCGATCGCGTAATCATACGTACGCCCGTCACCCATGACGCCAACTGAACGCATATTAGTGATCGCCGCAAAGTACTGATCCGGCAACCAGATCGGATTCTTATCCTTGCGATCTGATATATCTCCGCTCCCATCGATCTTTCCTTCCCGCCAGCGATCGATCGCTTTCGCGATTTCCTCGCGGTAGATATAGTCCGCATCCTGCACGATACGCACCTTCTCCTCCGAGACCTCCCCGATGATACGTATTCCGAGTCCCGGTCCCGGGAAAGGCTGGCGACTTACCAGATACTCAGGAATTCCAAGTTCCCGTCCGACCGCTCTCACCTCATCCTTAAACAGCAGACGCAAAGGCTCTACAATCTCTTTGAAGTCCACATGATCCGGAAGTCCGCCGACATTATGATGACTCTTGATCGTCGCTGATTCTCCGAGTCCTGACTCTATCACATCCGGATAGATCGTTCCCTGCACGAGATAATCAACCGCTCCGATCTTCTTCGCCTCTTCTTCAAAAACACGGATAAACTCTTCGCCGATAATCTTCCTTTTTTTCTCGGGTTCCGACACACCGGACAACTTCTCATAAAAACGATCCGCAGCGTTCACGCGAACAAAATTCAGGTCATACGGCCCGTCCGGACCAAATACCGCTTCGACCTCATCGCCTTCATTTTTACGCAGCAAACCATGGTCGACAAATACACACGTCAGCTGCTTTCCAACGGCTCTCGAAAGAAGCACCGCTGCCACCGACGAATCCACACCGCCGGATAATGCGCACAGCACTTTTCCGTCACCGATCCGACTCTTCATCTCACGGATTGTATCCTCCGCAAAGGACGACATCTTCCAATCTCCCTTGCACCCGCAGACATCATACACGAAGTTCTCGATCACCTTCTGTCCCTCGACGGTGTGGTTGACCTCCGGATGAAACTGTGTCGCGTAAAAACGCCTGGACACGTCTTCCATTCCTGCCACCGGGCACACGGAAGAAGACGCTGTCACGCGAAATCCTTCCGGTGCTTCCGCGATATAATCCGTATGACTCATCCATACAATGGTGTCCCCGTCATCTCCCTCGCCGACATTTTTAAACAGCGCGGAAGACTGATCGACCTTAACCTCCGTCCGGCCGTACTCACTGGTCGGCGCCGTATCCACCTTGCCTCCGAGCAGATGCGCGATCACCTGCGCGCCGTAACAGATACCGAGGATCGGAATCCCCAGTTCAAAAACTTCCTTCGTGATCGAGGGTGATTCCGGCAGATACGCACTGTTCGGTCCACCGGTAAAAATAATCCCCTTCGGATTCATCGCACGGATCTCATCCATCGGGATCGTATTCGGATACACTTCGCTGTAGACATGACACTCACGCACACGTCTCGCGATCAGCTGATTGTACTGCCCGCCGAAGTCGATTACAATAACCTTTTCCTGCTTTCCATCGCTCATAGTTTTATCCTTTCTGGCTATGCGTTCATTTTTTAAGCGCCCGCTTCTCGTTTTCTGAACAAAGTATCTGGTAACAGACTTACTTATCAAAACTGTTTTTCACATCATTCATTGTGATCATATCCACGCCGAGATCATCGATCACACGCCGATAATCCTTCTTCGTGTTGATCGTCCAGACATTCACTAGAAGCCCCTCGTCATGAAGACGATCCACATACCGCTCCTCCAAAAGCGTATGCCTCGAATCGATGCCGATCCCATGATAGATCAGCCGGTCGACCAGCGCGTCATTCACCGGCACATACGAGTCACGAGGTCTCGCACCATGGACGTACTGCAACCGCTCTCTCGGGAAGCACAGATCATGGCGAAGTCGCAGGATGGACTTGGCCAGACCGCTTATGAAAAATGTCCTCTCCAGCATATCATAAGACTTTACAATCTCGAGGATTTCCTGAAGTTCACGGTTTTCAAACTCCTGCTTCAACTCGATGATCGCCACCTTATCCGACTCAGACAGCACATGCAGATATCGCTGAAGCGTGCAGATATGCTGTGTCGGTGACTCCTCAACCGCATTTCCTCCCGTGACCGGGATATCCTTGATATCCTCATAGGCACTCTCGGTGATCAGCTTTTTGATCCCGCACATCCGCTTCATCGAATTATCATGCGATACCACATAGGTACCATCAAGCGTCCGCCAGATATCACATTCCACACCGAAGCAGTCACACTCGGTTGCCAGGCGGAATGAAATCTCCGTATTTTCAGGCGCCCACGCACTCAACCCACGGTGGGCGATCTTCATTACATCCATCGCCACCCCTCCTCGTATAATAATAACCCATTATATCAAACCCGCGCCCATTTTTCAACCTTCATTTACCATAAAAAAAGAGCAGAAGCGATCCACCTCTGCTCTTGCGCCACCCGCCCGTGCCATAGGTGCAGACGGCCTTATATGGGCATTTTTACTCATATCTAAGTGCTTCGATCGGATCCATACGTGCCGCTTTATTCGCGGGATAGAATCCGAAAAATACGCCGATCACCATCGAGAACGCTACCGACCCCAGGATTGCCGCCACCGGCGCCGATGCCGTGTATCCCATCACACTCGCCGCGATCGCGCCCAGCCCGAAGCCGAGCAGCACGCCCAGCAATCCCCCGATCAGACACAGGATCATCGCTTCGATGATAAACTGCAGGCGGATGGACGAGTTCTTCGCCCCGAGTGCCTTCCTCGTTCCGATCTCCTTGGTACGCTCCGTGATGGAAACCAGCATGATATTCATCACGCCGATACCGCCGACCAGAAGTGAGATTCCGGCGATAAAGGCAATCGCTACGGTCGTTGTACCGATCGTCTCACTCATCGACTCCGTCATCGAACTCATCGTGGTTGTCGAAATCTTGTAGTCCTCATTCTCGGAATAAAACTTGTTATTCATATAATTCTTGATCGTCGTAGCAAAGGTGGTTACATCCGTTATCGTTTCCGATGTTACCAACGTAAATCGCTCATACCCCGAATCGCTGTGAAGCTTTTCCTTTGCCGTTGAGATCGGGATGTAGGATTCCGTCTCCGTATCCTCCTCGGACTCCGAAGAAAACGATTCCGAGTCCTCCTCATACTCGTAGATCCCGACAATGTAGAACGAATAATACAGGTTATTGATATCGACAAGAATACGCCGTCCCAGGACTTCCTCATACGAAGTTCCTTCCCCGTACAACGCTTCCGCTGCCCGGTCCGAGATCATGATCACGGCCTTGTCACCGGCCACATCTTCTTCCGTCAGATATCGTCCGGTGATCAGCTTGATATCCTGCGAATCGTAATACCCCTGATTAATCCCGTTGACAGAGATATTCGCGCTGCTCTCTCCGACTGATACCGTCGCGCTTCCCACGGATTCAGACAGAGCAAAACTCGAAATCTGTGTCGGAAACTTTTTCAGCAACTCCTCCAGCATCTCATCGGTGATCCGATCCTCTTCATCCAGACTGATGTTTCGATTCGACTTACCGAAGCGCATTCCGTTCTCTCTTGTCTCCTGCTTCTCGGACTGACGCCTCACACCGACCGTGATATTGTTGGCACCCATATCGGCAAAGGTGCTCGTGATCGAAGACGTCAGCGAAGAACTCACCGTCATGATCGCGATCACGGAACCGATACCGATGATGATTCCGAGCATCGTCAGCACCGATCGCATCTTATTGCCGAGGATCCCGGCCAATGCCAGTTTTATATTTTCCCAAATCAACATGTGCCAAGCACCTCCTGTGAACTGCTACCGGATTCTCTCTTTTCTCCCCTCACACTCGCTGACGACATTTCCGTCGCTCAAAGTCACGACGCGGTCCGTCTCTGCTGCCAGTTCCTGACTGTGCGTGATCAGCACGATCGTCTTGCCTTCCTCTTCATGCAACTTATGAAAAATGTCCATAATCTTGTGTCCGGTTACCGAATCAAGGGCTCCCGTCGGCTCATCTGCCAGAATGATCGCCGGGTTGTTGGCCACCGCCCTTGCGATCGCCACGCGCTGCTTCTGTCCACCGGACAACTCGTCCGGTTTATGATGCATTCGATCCTCCATGCCGACCATTTTTAACAATTCCTTCGCGCGCTCGGCACGCTCCTTTTTCGACTGACCGGCATACAGCATCGGCAGTTCGACATTTCGCTGCGCCGAAGTCCTGGCGATCAGATTGTAGGTCTGAAACACGAATCCCACCTCGCGATTTCGGATATCGGACAACTGCTTATCCTTCGCCTGCGTCACCTCGGTACCGCGAAGCGTGTAGGTGCCCTCCGTCGGTCGGTCAAGCGCCCCGATGATATTCATGAGTGTCGACTTGCCGGATCCGGACTCGCCAACCACCGACACGAATTCCCCCTCACGCACATCGAGATTGATTCCGTGAAGTACCTCCAACTCGTTCGGTTGTCCGATGAAAAATCGCTTGACAATCCCGTTCAGCTTTATGATCGAATCTCCCTCTGATCGACTCATACGCTCTCCTTTTTCTGAAAAATCTTCCTATAGAAAAATCTACTCCCACGCCTATTTTTCTACACTCACTGCTATTGAACAAAAGTATGATCAGTTGCCCGGGCCCCCGCCGCTTGGCGGTCCACCGCTGCCACTTCCGGGGAAGCCACCGCTTCCGCTACCCGGGAAGCTGCCGCCTCCCATCATGAATCCGAAGCCGTCACCGGAGTTGTCACTGTCCGAAGAGCCTGTCGCCGTGGATTCATCCGACGGAATGATGACCGACAATCCGTCGCTCAGTTCCGAGGAAGAAACTTCCACATAGTAATCACTTTCCATCCCTTTAGTGACCTTGATTTCTTTCTGGCTTCCTCCGGAAGCCATGCTTCCGGATGAATCCTTGACATAGATCACATCCTCATTATTGCTGTTTGTATGAATCGCGTCATAAGGCACCGCGTAAACATCCTTTGCTTCGTTGATGATAATACTGCATTTTGCGGTCATACCGGAACGGATCTTATCGTTGCCGGCATTCAACTTGATCGTTACCTCATAACCGCTGCTCGAGGAAGAACTGCTACCTCCCATCGACATGTCCCCGGAGCCGCCACCGGCTGAGGCCGTCGATGAACCGGATGACAGGGTTGAACTCCCCATCGTCATCGCTACATACGAGATCGTACCCTCGAGTTCCTCATCACCGGTCGCGTCCGTCAGGATCACGACGCGCTGACCTTCCTTGACTTTGTTGATGTCGTACTCGGACACCGTAGTCGTTACCTGAAAACTCGACAGATCGCTGATCTCCACCGCTTCACCGCCGTTGTATGCAGACCCCTCACTCACTCCGAGTGCCGTTACCGTTCCGTCCATCGTCGCGGTAAGCGATGCTGATTTCAAACTCTTCTGCGCGTTCTGCACGGAGCGCTTGGCCTGACGAAGCTGCTTTTTATTGCTTGTCTGTGCCTGGCTGACCGCCTGCTTAGCGGAGTTGATCGACTTCAGATTCTGCTTGTTCGTCGAAGCCAGGTTCTCCTTCGCCTGCTTGAGCGCGGCCTTCGCTTCCGATACGGTCATATTGTCCGTGATCGTCACTGTACTTGTTCCCGAAGAGCCTGTCCCTGCCGAACTGCCCCCCATAGAACCTGTTCCGCCCGAGCCTGTTCCAACCGGGTTCGTTCCGTCCGGGCCCGAGCCCGTTCCGACCGAACCTGCTCCAACCGCCGAGGAAGCACTCGACTCTTTCTTCGTTGCCTTTGCTTTCTTCTGTGCTTTTTTGAGCGCCGCCTGCGCTTCTTTCACAACCTTTTCCAATCTCTTCTTATCACTTGCATAGGTTGATCTGGCGTCGGACAACTGCTGGTACGCCTGCGACAGATCCGTCGAGTTCTGTGACACCGTATCGGAGTAATCCTCCTTCGCCTCGGTAACCGCCTCCTGAAGCTCTGACTTATCAAAAGACACCAGGGCCTGGCCCTTTTTCACAGTATCTCCCACCTTGACGAGAACCTTTTTCACAGTCACATTCTGCACGTCAGCCGATACCGTCGTCGTGCTCGCACTCTCGATTGTCCCGGTCGCGCTGACCGATTCCGTGAGGTCCATCTTGGACAGTTCCACCGAGTTCATCTGGAACTTCCGATCCCCCCTCGCTTCGGATTTTGAGAACAGCTTCGGGATGAAAAATGCCCCGCAGCCTCCGACAACCACCAGCGCCACCAGAAAAATGATCAAACCTTTTTTCTTCTTTTTCATAAGCTTCACCGTACCCTCCTGCGCTAAAAAAATAGCCTATCTCCCAATTCCATCTTGGACGATAGACTAATCTTACATGAGAAACCTTAATCAAGCTTAAAGTTGATAGTTTTTCACAGAAAGTTCACAGGTGGAGTTTTGTCGGGCAGAGCATATAGACTGCGACAGACTCCACCTATTACTTTCTTACGACCGGTGTAAACCACTAATTCAAAAGAGTCTGCTGAATATCGTAGAGGAACTCGGCAAAAGAAAAACGAATGATACTACGGAGGTAAACTAAGCCCCGATCCGAAGATCGGAGCTTTTAGTTTGCTGTTTTTCCGACGATTGGCCGAAATTTTTTCCGACGATTGGCTAGGATAACCCTATCAGGAAAAGCCCCGATCAAAAGATTGAGGCTTTTTTGAATGCAATTCATACACTTTGTTCGGTGTTTTTGTGGCATTTCGTTCGGTGTTTTTGTGGCATTTCGTTCGGTGTTTTTGTGACATAGTATATCACATGTGCGCCTGTCAAGAACGATCGATGGCATCGAACATCCCCAACGCGCGGGCGTTTTTCCCGACATCATGGACGCGCACCATCTGACATCCCTTCATCGCAGCGTAGACGGAGATGGCGATCGTCCCCTCCTCGCGCTGGTCAACCGGCAGATCCAAAGCGAATCCGATCACACTCTTCCTGGACGCCGCCATGAGAACCGGATAACCCATATCCACCAGCCTGTCAACATGCTTTATCACGGCGAGATTCTGCTCGTAGGTTTTGCCGAAGCCGACACCCGGATCGAGCCAGATCTTATCCTTATCAATGCCATATTTCTCCGCGATTGCAAGCGACTGATTGAGTTCATCGACAACCACCTGCATAAAAGCCGTTTCCTGTGCCGTTCCATCGCTTCCACCAACCACCCCACGCTTTTCTGCACCACCGGCTTCTTTACGCTCAGATGTGCCCTTACCACCATTGAATTCTCCGTGTTCGGATGTGTCATCCGTTCCTATCGAATCAAAGGGCTCCTCCCGGTTATGCATCAACACGACCTGCACACCGGTCTCGGCTACCAGTTCGGCCAATCTCTCGTCCTTAATGAAACCCCAGATCGAGTTCAGCACATCTGCCCCGGCCTCGATCGCCGCTTTCGCCACCTCGTACTTATACGTATCTATCGAGATGCTTACATCACTCTTCTCGCGGATTCCCCGGATCACAGGCACAACCCGATCTATCTCCTCCTCGATGGATATTTCGGTATACCCCGGCCTGGTACTCTCGCCCCCGACATCGATAACCTCGGCACCTTCTTTTTCCATTTCAAGGGCGCAATTCACCGCTTGATCAACAGTTGAGTATTTCCCGCCATCCGAAAACGAATCCGGCGTCACGTTCAATATCCCCATTATTTTCATTCTGATATCCTCCAAATTTCCCATGGGCACAGGCCCTCACGGATACACACTTTCATCCTGCCATTGACCGTAGCATACTTTCCATATCACTATATTCCTTAATCTGATTCATGCGCTGCCTAAGTTTCACCGATCCGGGATACCCGGCGGTATACCAAGCGAAATGCGTCCTCATCATCCGCATCGCCCTCTCCTCGCCAAGCCTCGCCACCTCATCCTTCGCATGCCTTAGCAGCATCTCGCACATCTCCTCATACGACGGCTTCGAATGATCCGTCCGTCCGGATACAAACGCCTCCTTCACCTGCGCGAAGATCCACGGATTCCCCTTCGCCGCGCGACCGATCATCACCGCATCACACCCGGTCTCATCGACCATACGAAGCGCATCCTCAGCGCAAAAAACATCCCCGTTTCCGATCACAGGCACACTCACATACTCCTTCACGCGTCTTATAAAATCCCAGTCAGCCTCCCCGCTGTAATACTGATCTCTCGTCCTCGCGTGCACAGCAATCGCGGCCACGCCTGCCTCCTCGGCAGCCTTTGCCATCTCAAGGCCCTGCTCCTCTCCATCATGAAACCCCTTCCGGATCTTCACAGTGACCGGCTTTTTGACCGCATTCACCGTCGCCTTCAGCACCTCATAAGCAAGCGGAATATCATTTAGCAGTGCCGATCCCTCACCATTTTTCACGACCTTCGGGACCGGACACCCCATGTTGAAATCCAGGATATCAAAAGGCCTTTCCTCGATCCGCTTCGCCATCTCCGAGACGATCTTCGGATCAGAACCAAAAAGCTGCAACGAAACCGGTCTCTCATCCTCACCGATCTCCAGCAGCTCATCTGTGTTTCTATTATTATAATAGATTCCCTTCGCGCTGACCATCTCCGTGCCAACCATCGACGCGCCCATCTCGCGGCAGATGGTACGGTAGCAGATGTCAGTTACTCCTGCCATGGGGGCAAGGATAGCTCCCGCTTCAAGTGATACGCCACCTATGCAGATTCCTGCATACTTTTCACTATCCATCGAAGAGGCATCCATCACCTTTTCTTCCTCCAAAAAGCTTATTCATCTCACGCTACCCGGTACTGTAATTCGTAATACATACCGGCGTTCATCGCCCACTCTACTTGGACTTCTCATAAATGATCCTGAGTCCCTGCAACGTCAGATTCCTGTCATACACATCGATCTTATCGGTCGAATCCGCGATCACGCGGCCGAGTCCTCCGGTCGCCACCACCTTGGCATCAAGCCCCGACTCCTCGCGGAAATGATCGATGATATATTCCGTCTGCCCGATACAACCGTACACCAGCCCGGCCTGCATACTGGGGATCGTCGACTTGGCCAAAATCGAATCCGGCTTCTCAATCTCGATCTCCGGAAGTTTGGCTGCCCCGCTCCAAAGCGCCGATGCCGCTGTCCGAAGTCCCGGTGCCGTCACACCTGCGATAAAGGACCCATCCTCTGTCACCAGATCATAAGTCGTCGCCGTACCGAAGTCGATCACGATAACCGGTCCTCCGTACAGGAAAAATGCTCCCGCCGCGTCGACGACTCGATCCGCTCCCACTTCCACCGGATTGGGAAGCGCGATCCGGATGCCGGATTTCGTTCCGTTACCGATAAAAATAGCGTCACAATTCAGATATTTATAGATACCGCTACTAAGCGAATAATTAACCTTCGGAACCACCGAGGAAACGATAACATCTTCAATATCATCCGCCGTTACATTCTGGTGTGAAAGCTGTTCCATGATGGACGCTCCGAACTCATCCGATGTACGCGGAAGGTCCGTAGTCAGGCGGAATTCATGCTTTATCTCCTCCCCGTTGACCAGTCCGATCGTGATATTGGTATTACCGACATCGATTGCTAAAAGCATAATACAATTCCCTTTCAGTCCGGCAATAACACCGGAATAATAACATCATTTTTTTATAAGAAAAACGCCTTATAATACTCTTCCAGATCTTCCAATAAATCCTTATATTTTTCCTGGTATTGTTTGATCTTCAAAAACGCTCCAATCTCATCGTAATCAAGATCGTTTTCCGCCGCCGTCGTGGAAAAATACAAACTTCCCTCCTCATCATAGGAAAGCGTAAGTATCCCTCCGATATCCTCCGTGTAAAGCACCATCAGCGCCTGCAGTTCATCCTTGATCTGACGGGGAAGCGTATCCTTAAACCGTGGATTCAGAAAGTATTTTTGTTCGTATTGACTGCTTGCGCAGAGCACCTGTTCATCCGTCATCGTCTCACATCCTCCCGGTTCGTCCATCCCGCGTCTTCCAGTCCGTCCGGTCGAACCTTATTCTCACCGCGATATTTCATCGGCACATAATGCTTGTGATGGCCGACCGCCTTATACGCCGGACGGATAATACGACCGGCATTGACCAGTTCCTCGATTCGATGCGCGCTCCAACCCGCGATACGCGCGATCGCGAACATCGGTGTGTAGAGTTCGTGCGGAATCCCGAGCATACTGTACACAAGTCCACTGTAAAAATCGATATTCGCCGACACACCTTTATAGATATGACGCTGCTCACCGATTACCTTCGGTGCCAGTTTCTCTACATTTTTATAAAGGGTGAATTCCTTCATCATATCCTTTTCCTGCGCCAGCTTCTCGACGAACCGTCTAAAGGTTCTGGCACGCGGATCGGAAAGCGAATACACGGCATGTCCCATTCCGTAGATCAGACCGGACCTATCAAACATTTGATGATTCACGATCGCCGTGAGGTAGGTCTCGATCTCTTCCTCGTCCTCCCAGTCCTTCACCCATTTTTTCATATCCTCAAACATCAGGGACACCTTGACATTCGCACCACCATGGCGCGGTCCCTTGAGGCTCCCGAGAGCCGCCGAGATTGCCGAATACGTATCGGTTCCCGAAGATGTCACGACATGATCCGTGAAAGTCGAGTTATTACCACCGCCATGCTCGGCATGGAGCACCAGCGCAAGGTCGAGGATCTTGGCCTCGAGCGGTGAGAACTTCGAATCCGGCCGAAGCATATGAAGGATATTCTCGGCTGTTGAGTACTCCTCCTTCGGCGGATGTAAAAAGAAGCTCGTCCCTTCATGAAAATACTTGGTTGTCTGGTAGCCGTACACTGAAAACATCGGGAACAGTGCCACCAACTCCAAACACTGACGAAGGACATTGCGGATCGACGTATCATCCGCACGATCGTCATACGCATACAATGTAAGGACCGAACGCGACAGCGTATTCATCAGATCCGAGCTCGGCGCCTTCATGATGATATCACGTACAAAACTCATCGGCAGGCTTTCGCGATAATAAGCTAGCATCTCATCGAGTCCGTCCAGATCCTTCTCAGTCGGAAGTTCACCAAACAAAAGCAGATAGACGACTTCCTCAAAGCCGAACCGCTTCTCGGACAAGAATCCGTCCACAATCTCTTCGATGTTGATACCCTGATAATACAACTCACCGTCACAAGGCACCAGCTCGCGATCCACCACCGTGTACGCGACAATCTCTGAGATTTCCGTCAGACCGGTAAGGACACCTCGTCCATCCAGGTCACGAAGCCCCCTCTTAACTTCGTATTTATCAAAAAGCGTGGAGTCGATCGTTGCCGTCGCCTCGCTGACCGACGCCATCTTCCGGAGCCAATCCTGCCGGAAGTCGTCGTCCAAACGCTTCTCAATATCAATTTCAACGTTTTCCACGTTTTCCATAAAAACAATCTCCAATCCCTCGCGATAGATGGCACACCTGCTTCGCGATTTATAACGTAAGGTCCATCACGGCCTTGATCGTATGCATGCGATTCTCCGCCTCGCGGAACACCGTCTCCGCATGCGCCTCAAACACCTCGTCCGTCACTTCCAGTTCCGACAGACCGAACTCCTCATAAACCTTCTTTCCGATCGTCGTCTTCAGATCGTGGAACGCCGGCAAGCAATGCATAAAAATGGCGGTATCCTTGG
Organism: Eubacterium sp.; assembly: GCA_016280325.1. Lineage (GTDB taxonomy): Bacteria > Bacillota > Clostridia > Lachnospirales > Lachnospiraceae > Eubacterium_F. Next base: position 12,114 of record JAEEGM010000078.1, read on the forward strand.
CATTTTTCATAGCGGCCGCATTTACCTGATACGGAGAAAGCGCCTCGATACGCTCTTTCCATATCTCCTCCGGCTCGCCCATCGAAACCCAAACATCCGTGTAGAGGACATCCGCGTCCTTCGTGCCTTCGTTCACATCCTCTGTCAGCGTGATACTACCTCCGCTTTCGGCGGCATAGCCCTCACACGCCTTGACAAGTTCCGGATCCGGAAAATACGCCTTCGCCGTGCACGCCGTGAAGTGCATTCCCATTTTGGCACAGGCAATCATCAGTGAATTTCCCATATTGTAACGGGCGTCGCCCATATACGTCAACTTGATTCCTTTGATATGTCCAAACTCTTCCTCGATCGTCAGCATATCCGCGAGCATCTGCGTCGGGTGATACTCGTTGGTCAGACCGTTCCACACAGGAACATCCGCGTACTTCGCAAGCTCCTCCACGATCTCCTGACCGTAGCCACGATACTCGATTCCGTCAAACATCCGCCCCAGCACACGTGCCGTATCCGCGATACTTTCCTTCTTTCCGATCTGCGAACCGGCCGGATCGAGATACGTTACTCCCACACCGAGGTCATGCCCGGCCACCTCAAAGGAGCACCGTGTTCTCGTACTGGTTTTTTCAAAAATGAGCGCAATGTTTTTGCCCTCATGATGTCTGTGAACCAGCCCTCTTTTTTTCATTTCCTTCAGCATCCTGGCATGATCCAGCATATACCGGATCTCCTCCGGTGTAAAGTCGCGTAGTGTTAAAAAATCTCTGCCTTTCAGATCCATGATTGTTCCTCCTATCTTCTTTGTACCTCATACATCAATAACGAAGCGGCTACTGCGGCATTGAGTGATTCGACTTCACCCTGCATCGGTATCTTTACTCTCACATCGGCAAACGATGTTGCCTCGTCCGAGAGGCCATTTGCTTCATTACCGATAAGAACTCCGACGCGACCGTCATAGGACGGCTCTTTGAAGTCCACCGCACCTTGCAGATGCGTCGCATATAACGTAAACCCTTTTCCCTTTAACTCGTTTAGTTCCCCGACAAAGTCCGTGTTCCCACAACTCAGACACGGCATACGCAGGATCGCTCCCGCCGTCGACCTTACCACCTTCGGCTGATACACATCGGCACACCCCGGCGATAAAAGAATCGCATCAAACCCGGCCGCCTCCGCCGTCCGAATCATCGTCCCGACATTCCCGGGATCCCTGACCTCCTCGAGGCACAAAAGCTTGCAATTATCCTTCTCAAAATAACGGTTGTTATCATACTCGGGCATCCTTACAATTGCTAGAATTCCCTGACTTGTGACGGTGTCTGTAATATCACTAAATAATCTATCTTCTACAACATCTGAAACCGGCAAATCAATGCTATTATTAGCAGATTCCGATATAAAAATCTCACTAACTAATCCTAAACGAACCGCCTCTCTCACAGGCTTAAATCCTTCAAGAATAAAGGCCTTCTCCTCCCGCCGTTGCTTCGCTTTTGTCTGGATTTTTTTTATAAGCTTAATTCGATTATTATCCTTGCTACTAATCATTCTCGATTACCTTTTTATTGATCAGAACAGTAGACATCAGCTTGTATGTTCTCTCAGGACGGCCGAAACGAACCGCAGTCGAACGTCGTTAATGCCTTGGCATTTCAGAGTGAGACAAGGTATCGTATTCGGCCGTCCGTCAGTAACCTACAATCTAACTCCCAGCTTTTTCAATTCCTGATAGAGCTTATGCAGCGGCAACCCCACCACATTATAATAATCCCCCTCTATCCCGGTGATATACTTCGAGAAATCCCCCTGGATCCCATATCCCCCGGCCTTATCATACGGCTCCTTCGAGGTGATATACTCCTCCAGTTCGATCTCATCCAGTTTCCCGACATGCACCACGGTCCTCTCGTGAAACGTCCGCCCGCGATCCTGCCTTCCGTCCTGCAGCGTCAATATCGCCACACCGGTATACACCTCATGTGAACGTCCTTCCAGTGTGTGGATCATTTTTCTCGCTTCTACCACCGACTGCGGCTTCCCCATGATCTTGTCATCCACGACAACGACAGTATCCGCTCCGATCACGATTGCCTTGTCCGCCGGTCCGACACGCATGGTCTTTCCGTCGATCAGAGGCTCACGCATCCAGAGACTTCCGTGCTGGCATACCAATCCCTCTGCCACCGCCATGGCTTTGCGATTCGCCAGAACGCTGGTTACCATCGCCGGATCGGTGGAACTGACTTCCTCATCCGTCTCCGCTATGATCACCTGAAAAGAGATTCCCAGTCTCTGCAACAGTTCCTTACGTCTGGGAGACTGGGAAGCCAGTACAAATTGTATTGTTTGACTCATTATTTGAAATACTCCACGCCACTCTCAAAAAGCAGCTGATTCTGATTGCCAAAAAGATTGACTGCGACACCCTCACCGATACGCTCCGAGTGAACCATCTTTCCGAGCACGCGACCGTCCGGACTGGTGATACCCTCGATACCGCCGTAAGAACCATTGACATTGAAATCCTCGTCCATCGTCGGATTGCCGTCCGCATCCACATACTGCGTCGCCACCTGACCGTTCTCGTACAGCTTATCGATCCATTCCCTGCTGGCAACGAAACGTCCCTCACCGTGAGAAGCCGGCACCGTGTATACGCCGCCAAGCGTCGCCTTCATCAACCACGGAGACTTGTTGGTAACGACCTTAGTATATACCGAACGTGAAAAATGTCGTCCGATGCTGTTGGTCGTCAGTGTCGGTGAATCCTCTTTCTGTGTCGTGATCCGTCCGTACGGAACGAGTCCGAGCTTGATCAGCGCCTGGAATCCGTTACAGATACCAAGTGCCAGCCCGTCTCTCTCATCGAGAAGACGATGCACCGCCTCTGAGATCTCCTCATTTCTGAATACCGAAGTGATGAACTTCGCCGAACCGTCCGGCTCATCACCGGCCGAGAAACCACCGGAGAACATCACAATCTGTGACTCATCGATTGCCTTTTTAAAGGCAGCAACCGAATCGCGAATATCCGACTCGGACATGTTCTTAAACACGATTGTCTGCGTATCCGCACCGGCGCGTCGGAAGGCGTCATGCGTATCGTACTCGCAGTTCGTTCCCGGGAATACCGGGATGAACACCTTCGGTCTTGCGACTTTGTGCTTGCAGATATAGATGCTTTCGCCCTTAGCTGCCGCATCGTAAACCTCATCACGAGGCTCCGGTCCGCCCTCCGGCGAGCTATGTGTCGGGAAGACACCCTCAAGCGGCTTCTGCCAGGCATCCAATGCATCCGCAAGAGATACCGATTCTTCTTTGTATACAAATTCCGGAGTATCAAGCACCTTCCCCAGTCGGTCGTATTTCACACCGGCCGCATCCAGCTTCGCCAGATCCTCCTCTTCAATCTCGGCTACAATCTCGCCGTAGTTCTTTGAAAAATAGTACGAAAGCTCTTTATGCATACAGAACTTCACACCGAGATGGTTACCAAATGCCATCTTCGCAAGTCCCGCAGCGATCCCTTCTCCGTTCAGAGCATATGCTGATTTTATGATCCCCTGGCGAATAAGTGTCGTAATCTTCTTGTATTGTGTCGCAATCTTCTCAAAATCAGGAAGATCGTACGAATCTTTGGAAATCCCGAACTTCACGAGACGACGTCCCGGTTTCTTCAACTCGTCCGTTACCACATCGGACAGTTTCGCTACATCCACGGCAAAGGAACACAAGGTCGGCGGTACATCAATATCATTGAAGGTGCCGGACATCGAGTCCTTTCCGCCGATCGACGGAAGTCCCAGTTTCATCTGCGCGTCATACGCTCCGAGAAGTGCGGCCATCGGCTCACCCCAGCGCTTCGGATCATCTGTCATGCGCTTGAAATACTCCTGGAAGGTGAAACGGATCTTCTCCAGGTCACCACCGGAAGCGATGATCTTCGCTACCGACTCCAGTACGGCATACTGTGCGCCATGATACGGGCTCCAACTCATCAGATACGGGTCCATACCGTAACTCATCATCGTAACTACATCCGATGTACCATCCGTCACCGGAAGTTTCGCGATCATCGTCTGGATCGGAGTCATCTGATACTTTCCACCATATGGCATAGTTACTGTCGAAGCACCAATCGAGCTGTCGAACATCTCAACAAGTCCTCTCTTCGAGCAGGTGTTAAGGTCAGATAACTTGCCTAAAAACGCATCTTTGAAAGACGTTGCATCGTCCGAAGTTGTCAGATAACTGTTACCCTTCTTCGGGCTCTCGACAACAACCGATGTTTCCTGATGTGCCCCGTTCGTATCCAGAAAAGCACGGGAAATATTCACAATCTCATGTCCACGCCAGTTCAGTACCAGGCGGGGACTCTCCGTAACGGTAGCCACACAGACTGCTTCAAGGTTTTCCTCCTCGGCAAACCGCAGCATCGCGTCCGCATCCTTCGGATCGACAACGACCGCCATACGTTCCTGTGACTCAGAGATTGCCAGCTCCGTACCATCGAGGCCGGCGTATTTTTTCGGAACCTTATCGAGATCTACGGTCAGACCCGGTGCCAGCTCGCCGATCGCAACCGACACACCGCCCGCGCCGAAGTCGTTACATTTCTTAATAATGTGAGAAACCTCACCACGACGGAACAAGCGCTGGATCTTTCGCTCCGTCGGCGGATTACCCTTCTGCACTTCCGCACCGCATGTGTCAATGGATGCTGTCGTATGCGCTTTCGATGAACCGGTTGCGCCACCACATCCGTCACGTCCGGTACGTCCGCCGAGCAGGATGATCACATCGCCCGGATCGGAATTCTCACGGATCACGTTTCGTCTCGGAGCAGCACCCATCACGGCACCGATCTCAAGACGCTTCGCTACATAATTCGGATGATAGATCTCGTCTACAAGGCCGGTAGCCAGACCGATCTGATTACCATAGGAAGAGTAACCTTCCGCGGCTCCGGTCACGATCTTGCGCTGCGGAAGCTTTCCGTCCATCGTCTCAGCAAGAGACTTCGTCGGGTCCGCCGCTCCGGTCACGCGCATCGCCTGATAGACATACCCACGTCCGGAGAGGGGATCGCGGATCGCTCCGCCAAGGCACGTTGCCGCTCCACCGAAAGGCTCAATCTCCGTCGGATGGTTGTGCGTTTCATTTTTGAAAAATACCAGCCACTCCTCTTCTGTCGGTCCCTTGCCGTAGTCAACGGTAACGGGAACCACGATGGAGCAGGCATTGA
>JAEEGM010000079.1 GCA_016280325.1 Eubacterium sp.
CGGCCGCAATCAGGCTGTCGATCACTTCGTCCAGATCTCCGTCCATCACGGCATCCAGTCGATGCAATGTCAACTTGATCCGATGGTCGGTTACGCGCCCCTGCGGGAAGTTGTAGGTTCGTATCTTCTCCGAGCGGTCTCCCGTTCCGATCTGTGATCGTCTCTCCTCCGCCTCCGCGCTGTGCGCCTTCTCCTGCTCGAGTTCGTAGAGTCTGGCCCGGAGCACCTTCAACGCCTTGTCTTTATTCTTCAGCTGGGATTTCTCGTCCTGGCAGGACACCACGATTCCGGTCGGTACATGTGTCAGACGCACCGCCGAATCCGTCGTATTGACGCACTGTCCGCCGTTTCCGGAAGCACGGAACACATCAAAACGGCAATCGTTCATGTCGATCTCCACCTCGACGTCCTCGACCTCCGGCATAATAGCGACAGTCGCCGTCGAAGTATGGATCCGCCCGCCGGACTCCGTCACGGGGATACGCTGGACGCGGTGAACCCCGCTCTCATACTTGAGCTTGGAATACGCGCCGTTTCCGTTGATCATAAAAACAATCTCCTTGAAGCCGCCGATTCCGTTTTCATTGGAGTTCATCGTATCGACACGCCAATGCTCTCTCTCCGCGTATTTCCCGTACATACGAAACAGATCTGCCGCGAAGAGCGCCGCCTCATCACCGCCGGCACCGGCCCGTATCTCCACGATGACATTTTTATCATCATTCGGGTCTCTCGGGAGAAGCAGAATCCGCATCTCCTTCTCGATAACCTCCAGACGTGCCCGGCAGTCCGCCAGTTCTTCCTTGGCCATCTCACGGAGCTCGTCGTCGCTCTCCTCCTCAAGCATGGCCAGGCTGTCCTCGATGCCGGTCTGCGCCGCGCAGTATTCGCGATACTTGGTCACGATCGGCTCCAGCTCCGCCTGTTCCTGCATCCGCTTGCGATAGACCTCGGCGTCATTCATCACCTCCGGAGATGCCAGTTCCTTCAGCACCTCGTCGTATCGCAGCTCGATATCCTTCACATGTTCAAACATTTTGTTACCCTTTCCGTCATTCTCTGTCCGGCCGTTTCTTCCTGTCACTGCCAAACTACTGTCCGATCACTTCCGTCCTATCACGATCCGGTCAAGTCCTGCCAGGTCCTGTTTTACCATCACATCGACCAGTCCGGCCTCACGCATCAGCTCCGCCACATCTTCGCCCTGATCGTAGCCGATCTCACAGATCATATGACCGTTTTCCCGTAAAAATGTTCCGACACCTGCCATCAGTCTCCGGTAATAATCCAGCCCGTCCTCGCCGCCATCCAGCGCAAGGACCGGCTCGTACTCCTGCACTTCAGGCATCAGAGTCGGGATCACGTCACGGCGAATATACGGCGGATTGCAGGTGATCAGATCATAGCGGTGCTGCTCGCCGGCCGGCGAATCACCGACTGACGAAGTTCCATCCGAAGAGCCACCAATCACGGAATCACCGAGCGCTTCCCACAGATCACCCTGCAGGAAATCTATCGCGATATGCTTATCTCCGGCACCGTTCGCCTTGGCATTCTCCTTCGCCACAGCCAGCGCTTCCGTCGATTCATCGGTGGCCGTCACACTTCGCGGTGCTCCGAGTACCGCAAGGCTCACGGCGATACAGCCCGAGCCGGTGCACAGATCCAGCACATCCGCGTCCTTCGTATACTTCAGAGCCTCCTCAACCAGGCACTCCGTATCCTGTCTCGGGATCAGAACCCGGCCGTCCACAGTAAACGTCAGTCCCATGAACTCCGCCCGGTGGATCAGATACTCAAGCGGAACCCGCTTCTTTCTGTGCTCTATCAATTCAGCGAATCTAATGGCCGCCTCCCCCGACATGGTCTCCTCAGCGTGTAGCAGAAACCAGGATCTGTTTTTCCCTGTGACCTCTTCCAGAAGATACCGGGCATTCAGCTCCGCTTCCGGTACACCGGCCGATTCAAGCGCCTGACCGGCCTCTCTTAAGGCCTGATCAAAACTCTTCGACTTCGACATCTTCCACTTCCTCGGCCATCTTCTCGTAATCTATGTCCTGAACCACATCTATATCCGGATCCACAGTTGGTTCCTCCATAGGTAGCTCATCCACCGGCGTCTTGCCCTGGAACTCACGCCAGTCAAAGACGGCGTTGACCGAAGCGATCGCCACCTCGATCATATCATCATCCGGCTCAGATGTCGTCAGGCGCTGCAACCACATCCCCGGGCGACTGATCACATAGACGATCTTCCCCTCATGACTTCCGAGGAACCGGATCAACTCATACGAAAGCCCCGCGATCACGGGGATCAACAGAATACGTAAGAGCATCCTAAGCCAGATCTCTCCCACCACGATAAACATGAAAAACAGGATTGAAACGACCATGACAAACAGCAGAAAGCTTGTTCCGCACCGTCTGTGCTCTGTCGACTGCTTCCTGACATTCTCGACCGTCAGATCCTCGCCGTTCTCCACGCAGTTGATCGACTTGTGCTCGGCCCCGTGATACATAAAAAGCCTCTTGATATCCTTAACCAGCGTGATCAGCTTCACGTACAGAATAAAAATAAGCACTCGTATTACGCCTTCGATCAGTCCCCTCAACTCCGGTGAAGGAACCCACTCGGAGAGCGCCTCGACCGCGGCAAACGGTGCCAGAACGAAAATTCCGATTGCCAGGATGATCGCGAGGATCATGATCAGCACTGTCAGGATGCTGTCCTTTTTCTCAGCCCTCTTCCTCTGCTTCTCGGTCATATTCTTTTTCTTCTCGTCTTCCTCCTCATAGAACGAGGCCGAATAGTTCAAAACCCCGGATCCCAGCGAAAAAGACTCGATAAAGGTCACCACACCACGAATGATCGGAATATTGAAGAACGGGTAACGATCCCTGAGGCTCTTGCTTTCCTTCTTTTGGATCTCGATCTCCCCATCCGGCTTTCGTACCGCAACGGCGTAATGATCCTTGTTTTTCATCATCACGCCCTCGATCACGGCCTGTCCGCCGATTCCTGAATACGCCATAATTTCCTCCATTAACAGATAACAAAAGAGCCCAAGGTATACTTGGACTCCTGTCTTTTCGAAATATAATACTACTGTAAGCCGTATCTGCGGTTGAACTTCTCGATCGCGCCACGAGCCTGAGCCGCTTTCTGCTGGCCAGTGTAGAACGGATGGCACTTCGAACATACCTCGACATGGATATCTTCCTTGGTCGAGCCAGTCACAAATTCATTTCCGCAGTTGCATACTACCTTTGCCTGGTAGTACTCCGGATGAATTCCTTCTCTCATGATACACCTCCTAAATATAACGGTAAAACTATATAAACATAGGCATTTCCACAAAAACGCTTGCTTATTTTAACATACATTAAGTAAAAATGCAAGTGTTTTTTTCAAAAAGCGCGAGTCCGCACGCGGAGACTCGGATGCTGCGCATCCTCGTTCTCGCGTTCGGCTCTTCTGGCCACGGAGGCATCCGTCTGCGTGTAAACACGCTTCGGATACCTCCTATGGCCAGACTCGCGCTTTTATGCACGGATTTTCTTGACCATCTCCATGAATTCGTTGTTATCGCGGGTTCGGCGGAACATATCGAGCACCTGCTCCATCGCCTGATCCGAGCGCATACCGCCGAGAATCCGGCGCACTTTGATGACGCATTCCTGCTCCTCGTTGCTGAGTAGAAGATCCTCACGCCTTGTGCTGGATTTCGTGATATCGATCGCCGGGAATATCCGTCGCTCCGAGAGCGAACGGTCAAGCATCAGCTCCATATTACCGGTTCCCTTGAACTCCTCGAACACCACATCATCCATGCGACTTCCCGTATCCACCAGGGCCGTCGCCAGGATCGTCAGGCTTCCGCCCTCTCTCATGTTTCTGGCCGCACCGAAAAATCGCTTCGGCATGTGAAGAGCCGCCGGATCGAGACCACCGGACAGCGTACGTCCACTCGGCGTCACGGTCAGGTTGTAGGCTCTGGCCAGTCTCGTGATCGAATCCAGCAGGATCATCACGTCCTCACCGCTCTCCACCAGACGCTTGGCGCGCTCGATCACCATTTCCGAAACACGTTTATGATTCTCCGGCAGTTCATCGAAAGTCGAGTAGATGACCTCTACCTGATTCCCCTCGATAGACTCCTTGATATCCGTTACTTCCTCCGGACGCTCATCGATCAGAAGAATGATCATCTTCATATCAGGATGATTCCTTGTCACGGCTCTTGCCACCTGCTTGATCAGCGTGGTTTTACCGGTTTTCGGCTGCGATACGATCATTCCACGCTGCCCCTTGCCGATCGGCGCGATCAGATCCAGCATCCGCATCGACACACCGGCCCCCTGCGTCTCCAGACGGATCCGCTGATTTGGGAAGATCGGCGTCAGGTTCTCGAACTTCTTCCTGTCATAGAGATGACTCGGCGAAAGATCGTTGACCTTTTTCATATACAAAAGCGCGGAAAACTTCTCATTCTGCGTGCGTTTGCGCAGATTTCCGGTGATGATATCGCCGGTACGCAGCCCAAAACGACGGATAAACTGCGGCGATACGTAGACATCATCCTCACCCGGCAGATAGTTGTCGCAGCGGATGAATCCATACCCCTCCGCCATAATCTCAAGGATACCGTTTTTCGTGATACCGCTGTCCATATCCTTCAGTTCTGTCGGCGGCACCTCTTCGATCTGGCGGTCACGCATCACGGAAATCAGACCGTCAGAGCCGTCGTGGTAGCGGCTTCGTACATTCGCACCGGGCTTATTGTTCGAATAGTTTTGACGTCTGTCCGGTGTCTGCTGCTTCGAGCGTTCCGTCGACGGCGCAGGCTTCCCCTGTGCCACCGGCCTCTTCGGTCTTTCCGGTGCCTCCTGCGGCTTTTCCGGTGCCTCCGCTGCCACCTTAGCGCGTGCCGGGGCTTTCGGTTTCGCAGAAACCGCCTTCTTCGGCATTTCTGCGGCCGTCAGTGCTTTGACAAGATCAGCCTTACGCATGCTTGAGAATTTTTCTATTCCACGCTCCTTAGCTATTTCTCTCAATTCCGCTAAAGTCTTTTTTTCTAAATCCATTTCATCCCTCCCATTACTTTTTCTTTTTCTTCGATTTCTTCTTCGTCTTTTTTATCTTCGACGGAACGGCTCCCGCCCCGACACAGCTGTCCCGGCCTCAGATTAACTTCTTCACCGCCTCACTTACAACATCCGACACCCGCGGATCAAACGCCTCCGGAATGATATGATCCGCATCCAGATCTTCATCGGAAATCAAGGATGCGATCGCGATCGCTGCTGCCAGCTTCATATCCTCCGTAATCTGTTCCGCGCGTCCTTCAAGCGCTCCACGGAAAAGCCCCGGGAACGCCAGAACATTGTTCACCTGATTCGGGAAGTCCGAACGTCCGGTTCCGATCACCTTGGCTCCCGCCTTCTTGGCAAGATCCGGCATGATCTCCGGAACGGGATTGGCCATCGCAAAAAGGATCGCGTCCCGGTTCATAGACTTCACCATCTCTTCTGTTACGACACCCGGTGCCGATACACCGATAAAAATATCCGAACCGACCATCGCGTCGGCAAGATTTCCTTTCTTATTCTCGAGATTCGTCACCTCGAGCATCTCTCTCTTTACATCGTTCAGGCGATCCGAATCCCTGTGAACGATCCCCGCGCTGTCGCACAGGATCAGATGCTTGAAACCATAGCGAAGCAAGAGCTTACTGATCGCGATACCGGCCGCTCCCGAGCCGTTCACCACGATACGGCAATCCTCTTTCTTCTTATCCACAATCTTCAACGCATTGATGATTCCCGACAGTACGACGATCGCTGTTCCGTGCTGATCATCGTGGAACACCGGGATATGCAGTCTTTTTTTCAGTTCCTGCTCGATCTTAAAGCAGCGCGGCGCGGATATATCCTCCAGGTTGATCCCACCAAATCCCGGTGCGATACGCACGACCGTCTCGATGATCTCATCGGGATCCTGTGTATCCAGGCAGATCGGGAAGGCGTTCACCCCTCCGAATTCCTTGAACAGAACAGCTTTCCCTTCCATAACCGGCATCGCTGCCTCCGGGCCGATATTTCCGAGTCCGAGTACAGCGCTTCCGTCTGATACCACGGCCACCGTATTGGCCTTGATGGTGTACTTGTAGGCCGCCTCCTTATCCTCGGCGATCACCTTACATGGCTCTGCCACGCCGGGCGTATACGCAAGCGCCAGATCCTCACTCGACTTTACCTCGCACTTTGGCGCCGTATTGATCTTTCCTCCCCACTGCTCATGAAGTTGCAGTGCTTTTTCATTCGTGTCCATCTTCCACCTCCGGGTATTTTTATTTTTCTCTTGTATTTTTAATCAAAAATGATTACAATAGGGATATGTCTTCAGAACCGTTAAATCTTTATAAACTGATCATACTGTATATTCTGCACCGTGCGTCTCTGTCTCTGACGCAGGGTGTTGTTTTGGATGTCATCACGACACTTGGATATACGGATTACATTCAGGCGCAGTCATCACTCGGCGAGTTGATCGAATCCGGAATGGTTGAGGAGAAAAACACCTACCACCGTTCCTACATCACGTTGACGGAAACCGGTGATAAGACACGTCTCTTTTTTGAAAACCGGTTATCGCCGGATATTCGAAGGGAAATCGATGAATACCTGAAGAATAACCACGTGAAAACGTTAGATGAGACAACTCTGGTCAGTGACTATCACCTGACAAATGACGGCATGTATCTGGCTACCTGCTCTCTGCGTGACGGTACACATGTGCTGTATGAGATCACGCTCGAGGTATCCTCCGAAGAGGACGCCATCCGTGTTTGTAATTCTTGGGAAGAAAATAGTGAAGTCCTGTATTCACAGGCGCTCAAAACGTTACTGAATTGATGGATTTTCTGATCTGAATTATTCTTTGTTATTATTTCTTGTTACCGTTATTATTTCTTGTTGCCGAGGAAACGCATCTTGTCATCCGATTCCTTTAACAGCGCATTGTAAATGCCTTTCTTTCGATTGCGCTCTTCCAACCCCTTAACTTCATTCTCACACTTCGAGCAGTACTCACCGGAGCGAATCGGCATACCGCATCGTTCACAAAACAGTGTCTGCGAGGAACTTCTGGAGATCTCAAGCCGTCCGTCCTTCAAAAGATTCACTACCTTCGTACGACTAAGTCCGGTCCCTTCCGCAATCTCGAACGCATTACTCGGTCCGCGTTTTTCCAAAAATGCACGCACCTTTCCGTAATCGTCCATCTCTTCGTGACCGCAGTGCTCACATATATAAATACCGCCACCCCGATATTGCATCACGCCGGAGCACTCCCTACAAACTACCAGCGAGGGGTCCGGTGCAAATTGATTTTCTTCACTCATAAGCTCGCCCTCTCCGTTCTCTATATCCGCAACGCCCGCCGGGAAGGATCAACCAACACCGAGCGATCCAAGTTCCTTGTACTTCTGATAAGCCCCGTATGTCATCGTCACAGCGTCTGCGCCGGTTCCGACCGTAATACGAACTTTGTCCCAATCCTCATCCGTAGCCATCACGCCCTGATCAAATCCGGATACTGCCCCTGTCGATGACGTATCGGAGGTCGTCGTACTGTTCTTGGTCTTGGTGGTCTTGTAGGCCTTGCTGTTCTCATATGCAGCATAATCCTTTGCCACCTTGACGTCCTTATCCGGAACCTTGACACCTTCCTTCATATACTGCGCGATCTTCTTGACATAGTTCTGTGTCTCTTTGTACGGGGGCACACCGTTATATTTCTTCACGGCCCCGCTGCCGGCATTGTAAGCCGCCGCCGCCAATGTAAAGTCACCGTTGAACTTCTTCAGATGCGCGGCCAGAAGCTTCGCCGCCGCCATGATATTCTGCTCCGGATCAAAGGGATCCGATACTTTGAATTCCTTGATCTCATCCGGCATCAGCTGCATGATTCCCCTCGCGCCGGCTGAGGATACACACTTGAAATTGAAATCCGATTCCGCCTTCGCTACCGCCACCAGAAAATCATAAGAAATTCCGTATTTTTCAGATGCTCTCTTAAAAATGTTGTCAAGCTTCGTGGTTCCACCGGACGAAGCGCCGACATTTTCTGAGACCTCCTCCGTCTTCGTGGTCTTCGTACTGCTTACTGCGTTTTTATTTTTGGTAGCAGAAACAGACTTCTGAGCCTGTCTGGCTGAAGCCGCTTCCAAAAGAACCTCTTTAAATGGAGTAATCGTCGTATCATCCGACAGAACGGAGCCCGGCATAAGCACGGTAGCAGAGCCCGTCGCGGCAACACCGGTCAGATCTGTCACGACCATCGTCGATAAAGACATAGGAATCTCCATCCTTTCCTATCTACATGCTTATACTCATTCTAACCGTTTATGAGAAATAAATCAAGTCATTTTTCGGATTTTTCATCCGGGAATTCATCAGGTCTCCTCGAGATATTCTTCATTCATCGCGATCACGGCCTTCATCGAAGTCGGGCCGGGTGCACCTATGGTATTTCTACGTTCTACACATGTCTTCATGGAGATCGCCTCGTAGATATCCTCCTTGAAAACCGGTGATATCTTCTGATACTCCTCAAGCGGGAGATCATCAAGGGAAATCCCCTTGTCGATGCAGGTCAGGACAAGCTGACCGATGATTCCATGCGCGTCACGGAACGCCACGCCGTTTTTCACCAGATAATCCGCCGCGTCGGTCGCGTTGGTGAAGCCGTGCTTAGCGCTCTCCGCCATGGCTTCCGGATGGATCTTCATCGTATCGAGCATGCCCGTGCCAAGCGCCAGGCACCCTTTTACGGTATCGATCGCGTCAAAGGTCATCTCCTTATCTTCCTGCATATCCTTGTTATATGCCAAAGGCAGTCCCTTCATCGTCGTCAGGATCGAGGTCAGCGCGCCGTAGACACGCCCCGTCTTTCCGCGGATCAGCTCAGCGATATCCGGATTCTTTTTCTGCGGCATGATCGAGGAACCGGTCGAGTAAGTGTCATCCATCTCGACAAACTTGTACTCATCGCTGTTCCACAGGATGACCTCTTCGCAAAGACGGCTCATATGCATCATGATCGTGGAAAGTGCCGACAAAAGCTCGATCAGATAATCTCTGTCGGATACCGAGTCCATGCTGTTGAGCGTCGGACCGTCAAACTTCAGAAGCGAAGCCGTGTCCGTACGATCCAGCGGATATGTGGTCCCGGCAAGCGCGCCGGCTCCCAGCGGACAGTAATTCATCCTGTCAAAAATATCCCGAAGTCTGCCTCTGTCACGGCGGAACATCTCAAAGTAAGCGCCCATATGATGAGCCAGCGTCACCGGCTGCGCCTTCTGAAGGTGCGTAAATCCCGGCATATAGGTCTCGATATTCTCCTTCATGATCCGGTGGATCACCAACATCAGTTCTTTCACAAGATCATTCATCTCGAGGATCTCATCGCGGGTGTACAGGCGCATATCCAATGCCACCTGATCGTTGCGGCTGCGTCCGGTGTGAAGTTTCTTACCGGGCTCACCGATCCGCTCGATCAGAGTACCCTCCACAAAGCTGTGAATATCCTCTGCCGTCTCGTCGATCGCAAGCGCACCGCTCTCGATATCCTCGAGAATCCCGGTCAGTCCTGCCACGATCGCGTCCTTCTCCTCACATGTTAAGATTCCCTGCTTCTCCAGCATCGTCACATGCGCGATACTGCCCAGGATATCCTGCTTGTAAAACCTCTGATCAAACCCGATAGAAGCGTTGAACCGATTGACCAGTTCATCCGTCTCCTTTGTAAATCTTCCGCCCCAAAGTTTCATCTTCTTCCGCCTTTCTTAGCATTTTCTTCGTTCAGATGTTGAAAAAGTGCCTCACACCCCTCTACGATATCCCGGTACGCCGTCTCAAAATCTCTGGTATACCAGGGATCCGACACCTCACGCGGGTTATCCGTATAATCAAGTAAGAGGTGAAGCTTCCTCTCCGAATCGTCCTTCCACATACGATTCATATAGTACATGTTCTCGCTGTCCATACCGATCAGCAGATCAAAATCGTCGTAATCGCCTTCCTTCATTCGTCTTGCTCTGTGTCCACTGCTGATGATTCCGTGACTGATCAGCACCTTCGCCATCGGCGGATACATTCCGTTTCCGAGTTCCTCGGAGGAAGTCGCCTTGGACTCCACATAGAAGTCATCCTCCATATCCGATCTTTTTACGATATCGCGGAATACATACTCCGCGCAGCTGGATCGGCAGATATTACCGTGGCAGATAAAAAGAATCTTTGTCATGATAAATTGTTACCTTTCCTATATCATTGTCTAAAGCATAACGTCTTTACTATTCTATCACAAGTGACAAATCGTCGCAAGAAGTATTTGGGGGTCCTCATGGATTCACGATCCCGTCCCGCTGTATTTCAACGCTCCGTACATCCAAATCTTATAGCTGATCACGAAGAACACGATCCCCACAATCGGCGACAGCCACGACAAGATCGGTACCGCATCCGGTCGCAGGATCACAAGCGACGGATAGTAAGCGATAAAGGCGATCGGCATCAAAAATGTAAAGACAAAGCGGAACACCGGGCTGAAGATCGTCACCGGATACTTCGCGTAGTCCTTGAAACGGAATACCAGATCCAGCACATAGAACGAATTCTGGATCCAGAAGCACGTTGCCGCCGCTGCTGTCTGCAGTGCGATCATGATCAGCGACGCAGTGATCATGAAGACAATCAGTTTTAACAGCATCAACGCTGAGAAGGGTACATCGATATGGCACCAGGCGTAGGTAAGTGTACCGATGCCAAAAGCCATCTGTCCGAGTCCCTTGATATCAAAAACCTCCGACTGAAAGTAGAAAAACAGATTGATCGGTCGAAAGCAGTATTTGATAAAGTCGCCGGAATACACATGAATACGCAACTGCCAGTTGTTGTCAAAAAGACACTGTACCGGAGTCAGCGATACCAGCGAGAACCCATACAAAAACATCATCTCATAGTAACCCCATCCATTGATGGACGGGAAATTCTGAAACAGAATCCAGAAGGTAATAAAACCGGAAATATTCGTAAAAAGCATTCCGATCGTAGAGATGATAAAATCAGCCCTGTAACTCATCTTACTTTTCAGATCCTGCGCAAGTATTTTTCTGTATATTCTAAAATAGAAACGCAAACCGTTTTTCTTTGTTTTTTTATCCATAATCAACCCCCGTTCACCGTAATCTGACGGATTGAAATCTTCCAGAATATCTTGGTTATAATATACATTGCAACAACCCAGGCAGCCTGCGTCCCGAGTGATATCAGTATCGTCTGCCAATCCGGATTTTTATTCAGCAAAAGTGACAACGGTGTGTTGTACACCGCCTGGAACGGCAGGTAGGATACAATCGTTTTCAGCGGCTCCGGGAAGAAAGCCAGAGGTATCGTTGCACCGGATAATAACAGCACGATAACCTGCTTCATAATATTGATTCCCCAGATTGATTCCGAATACAAACAGATCGTTCCGACCAGAAAATCAAAACTGTAATTGATCGATACCGCCATCACCACGGACACGACAAATAACAACAGATTTAATCCGAGATGGATCGCTCCGCCCGTCACGATCGTGACCACTATAAATGTCGGTAAAAACGTCAAAAAGAAATTGATCACAAAGGAGCCGGAATACGACCAAAACATATACCGTCTGTATTCCATCGGTTTGAGAAGATCCAGAACTATCTTGCCGGACTGGATATCCCTCCCCATCATCCATACGATATACATCTCCATAAAGGCGTAAAGCGCTGTCGCAAGCACCAGATAGATCAACGTATCGGAGAAAGTCATGCCGTTGACAACATCGGTTCCCGCTGAAGCGTAGATTGCCTTCCAAAGAAAGTATACAACGATCAGATACAATAGATTTCCTACGACCATGACCAGCGCGGAAAGGCGGAACTGCAGTCCCTCCAGGATACCGGCGCGGGTGAGAGTCAGATATTTTTTTATATTCATTTTTTCTCTATTCCTCCATTCCCGGCACTTCCTTCTTAGCGCCGTCTATTCCTCCATCATAAATCTTCTTGATCACTTCCTCGGTAGAAATCTCGTCGAGCTGCATATCACGCACATTATGCGCATCCTGCAGACGCCCGAGCACCTCCATCACTTTGGATTTCTCCTCATCCACAAGGATCGACACCCACTCATCATCATGGGACACCGGGAAGTCGGGGATCGTCTTCTTTACCACATCCGCCATCGCCTCCGGCTCACCGTCCAGACGAACCTTCAACGTACGGTACGAGCCGAAGAAACTCTTCAGATGCTCGATATCGTTGTCATAAAGCATCTTCCCCTTATCAATGATGACGATACGCTCACAAAGCGCATCCACATCACCCATATCGTGAGTCGTAAGGATGACCGTCGTATTTTTCTCCTTATTGAGCGCCCGGATTAAAACGCGGATCTTCGCCTTCATCGATACGTCCAGTCCGATCGTAGGCTCATCAAGAAAAACAATCTTCGGATTGTGCAAAAAGGACGCCAGAATATCACTGAGCGTACGCTGGCCGAGAGACATCTGACGCACCGGTTTGTGAAGCAGCGGCTCGATATCGACCAGCGACTGGAAAAGCTCCAGCATATCGTTATATTCCTTATCACCGATGCGATAGATATCCTTGAGGATTTTGAAGGATTCTATCAATGGCAACGCCCACCACAGCTGGGTACGCTGACCGAATACAACACCGATCTCCTGCGCGTTTTTCGAACGGTTCTTGTAGGGGATGACGCCGTTGATCAGGATCTCGCCGGAGGTTGGCTCCAGCACACCGGTCATCATCTTGATCGTGGTAGACTTTCCGGCTCCGTTGGGGCCGAGGTACCCCACGATCTCTCCCTGCTCGATATCCATCGTGATATTATCCACGGCACGGATGTATTTGTAATCTCTGGAAAAAAGGTCTCGCAGGCTCCCTTTCAGTCCTTCGTGCCGATTCAAAACCTTGAATTCTTTTGTGATATTTTTGATCTGAACAATTGCTGACATTTTTTACTCCTTTTCGTTTCCCATATAATTGCAACCGGTATTCACTTGTTTTTTTAGTTTTTTCGCATAACTATCCGCACCGGCCGGCCGTCACCCTCCATCGCGGGAACGCTTAAGCCCATCTCCATCAGTTCGCCTCCGCTGTGAACGGATGTGTTTTCCACATCTTCCTCACCGAACTCTCGGCCGGCGATGCTTATCGTTACATCATAGACAGTATCGGGATCAAGTCCCTGTAAGTTAAGACGTCTGCTTCGTCCGTTCGGGATCGCCCGCGTCTGTACATACAGTACAAGGCTCTCCTTTTTATCCCGGCTGACAACCTGGACGCAGTCGTGTGTTCCGGTCTCTGTTTCTGAGGCGATCCGGTAGTAATCCCCCTCCCGGATCAATTCCTGACAGTCATGATATGTTTTTATCTGTCTTCGAATCTCTTCCTTCTCCTTGGAAGAAAGTTTCGTGATATCCAGTTCGTAGCCAAAGGTCCCTGCGAGCGCGACATTTCCACGCATACACCACGGTGTCGTCCGACCGGTAATATGGTTCGGGCAGATGCTGACATGCGCTCCGATCGTGGAAAGCGGAAAGAGCATCGCCGTTCCTTCCTGTATCGCCAGACGCTCCAACGCGTCGGTATCGTCCGAGCACCAGATCTGCGGGCAGTAATAGAGCATCCCCGGATCAAACCGGCTTCCGCCTCCGGCACAGTTTTCGAGCAATAACTCCGGAAATCTCGTAACCAGTCGCTCCTGCAGTTCATAGACACCGAGCATATACCGATGTGCGATCTCCCCGGCCCTGTCTGCGCGTGTCACCATACTTCCGAGATCCGCAAGCGGCCGGTTCATATCCCACTTGACGTATGCGATATTCGCGGACGAGATCACCGCCTCAATCTGCCTCCACACGCACTCTACCACCTCCGGTCTTGACAGGTCAAGCACCAGTTGATTGCGGCTTAAGGACGGGGCACGCCCCGGTATCGCCAGCGCGTAATCCGGATGTTCTCTGTAGAGCTCCGAATCCGGTGAGATCATCTCCGGCTCCATCCAGATTCCGAATTTCAATCCGATCTCATTTACCTTATCCGCCAGGCCCTTCAGACCGTGCGGCAGTTTTTTCTCATAGACCGTCCAGTCACCAAGCGACGAGTCATCCGCGTCACGATGGCCGAACCACCCGTCATCCATGACCAGCATCTCAATCCCGCAGTCCTTCGCCTCACGGGCTATCGAAAGAAGTTTTTCCTCATCGAAATCAAAGTAGGTTGCCTCCCAGTTGTTGATCAGTACGGGACGTTCGCGATGCAGATAGGGACTCCGTATCAGGTGATTTTTATAGAGATCATGAAGTTCTCTCGTCATCCCACCGAGCCCGTCTCCGGTGTAGAGTACCACCGCTTCCGGCGTCTGAAACTGCTCTCCCGGCGCCAACTTCCAGCGAAATCTCTCAGAGGAGATCCCGATCGACAGACGCACCTGATCGAAAGCTGTCAGTTCCGCCTGCGCGATGTGATTGCCCGAATAGATCAGGTGCATCGCGTAGACATCGCCCTGCTTCTGTGTCGTCTCCGGGCTGACCAGCGCGATAAAAGGCTGCGACTGATGCCCGGTGATCCCGCGCGTCGAGTTCACGCTCTGGCGGCCATGCCGCAGCGGCTTTCGCTCGATACACCGCTCCTTCGTCCAGTACCCGTAGAAGGACAGCATCTCATAATCCGCATCATCCAAATCCAGCCCGGCACTGTATAATTTGTCGATAAAAATATCTTCGTCGGAATCATTTTTAAGACATGCGCTTCGCACGATCGCATCCGAATCCTCAAATATCGTGTACTTGAGGTACAGCGTAGCACCGAGCACCTTGTCCTTCAGGCACAGAGTCAGTGTCAGGCTCTCCTCCCCGAAGGTCTGAGGAAGGCCGGCAAGCTTAGGCTTTTCCCTGCTGACCTCATAGGAGTCGTATAAAAATTCACAGGCCGTAAACCCGTTTTTACCCGTGATCTCCACAGCGCTTTCCCGGTAGTCTCCCACACCTCCAAACGGAAATTCCGCCGGGAAACCGTCGAGAAAATTCACCTTCTCACCCGGTTTTTCTTTCGGCGAAAAGGGCATCTCAAGGATTCGAAGAGCACCGGCTGTATCGAAGGTGTCACGTCCCGTAGCGGGGAGTTTTTTTCCGTAATACACATGCCCCACATAGGCACCGTCCGCCAGGCCGATCACATAGGTTGTATCCTTCGTATCAATCCAAAAGGATTCTTTTTTTTCTTCAAAAACAATATTCATATCCAAATCCTCCCGCTGCTTTTCCTCATGTTTTTTATGTAATTGACGGGTTGTTATTTTTCTGATACAATACATATATCCGTGCGACGGATCGCATTGATATATTGTTTTACTTAGAGTTATTATTAGGGAGCCGCACGTGACTTCACCTGCGCTCCGGAACGGAGGGTTATCATGCCATTTATTGATTCGAAAATCTCAGTCAGTGTATCGCCGGAAAAAAAGGAAGCGATCAAAGCCAAGTTCGGTCAGGCAATCAGCGTTCTCGGCAAAGGGGAAAGTTTTCTGATGGTCGGCTTCGACGACAACTACGATCTGTACTTCGCCGGCAACAAGGTGGAAAAAGGTGCCTATGTCGCCATCAGCCTCTATGGTAAGGCATCTCCGGAAGCCTATTCCAATATGAGCGGTGAGGTATGCCGCATCCTCGAGGAGGAGCTTGGCATCCCCGGCGATCGCGTCTATGTTACCTATCGCGAGGTCAGCGACTGGGGATGGAACGGTCGGAACTTCTGACCGGTCACATCTTTGATACCAATACTCGATAACAAAACAACAGGCGGATGAGGGATAGGACACCTTCATCCGCTTGACTTTATATGATATATTTACGCCTCCAACCAGGCATCGGTCTGCTTAGCGAGCCACTCACACCAGGTGTCGATCCCCTCTCCGGTCTTCGCACAGATCGGTATGACGATCGCATCGGGATTGCGCTTCGCGATATACTCCCGGCACTTGTCTATATCAAAGTCAAAATAAGGCATCACGTCGGTCTTGTTGATCAGGACCACATCACATATTGAAAACATCAGCGGATACTTCAGTGGTTTGTCATCCCCCTCCGGCACGGACAGGATCATCACATTTTTCACGGCGCCCGTGTCAAACTCGGCCGGGCAAACCAGGTTTCCGACATTCTCCAGGATGGCGAGATTGATCTGCTTATCCGTCAGTTCCTCGACTCCCTGTCTCGTCATACCGGCATCCAGATGACACATTCCTCCGGTGTGCAACTGGATGGACTCCACGCCGCACGCGGCTATTTTTACCGCGTCCACATCCGAATCAATATCCGCTTCCATCACGCCGATCCGGTACTTATCCTTCAGCTTATCCACAGTCGCGGCCAATGTTGTCGTCTTGCCTGCTCCCGGTGAGCTCATCAGGTTCAGCAAAAATATTCCCTTGCTCTTTAACTCCTCACGCAGGCGATCGGCCTCGCGGTCATTATCCTCAAAAACACTCTTTTTTATCTCTATCACTTTTACCTTATCTGTACTCATGGAAATTCCTCCCTTTCGTCCTGAAGCATCCTATCTTCCATCATAATCCCTA
>JAEEGM010000080.1 GCA_016280325.1 Eubacterium sp.
CCGGTGCCATAAAATGTCGTAGCTGCCATGTTATCTCTCCTTTCTTAATCAAATATCAAGTGCTTCCGGCTTCTGTGCCGCATGCTCATGCTCCGGTCCTGCATAGACGTGAAGCTTCTTCAGCATCTGACGTCCGAGCTTTCCCTTCGGGAGCATACCCTTGACAGCGTGAGTGATAACATACTCCGGCTTTTTCTGAAGCATCTCGCGAAGAGTTGTCTCCTTCATTCCACCTACATAATCGGAATGATGATAGTAAATCTTCTGATCCAGCTTCTTGCCGGTGGTTGCCACCTTCTCTGCATTCACGATGATCACATAATCACCGGTATCCACAGACGGTGTATAGATCGGCTTTTTCTTGCCGCGCAGTATGTTCGCAACCTCCGATGAAAGGCGGCCGAGTGTCTTGCCGTCAGCATCGATCACATACCACTTTCTTTCCACGTCGGATGCTTTCGCAACATAAGTTTTCATCCTTCGTTTTCCTCCTACATTTCGTCGCAAACTGATACGGAAAAATGTCCAAAAACCCGCCGTTTGCAGCTATGTTTCCGGGCTCTTACCACCGGGGCATTGGTGTCAAAAACCCGCGTCACGTTCCATATTATAGTACAAACACGTTATCGTGTCAATCATTTTTTCAAGAAATTTCCTTATACAAACTGGTACAACGCGTCTTTCTTCATGGCAAGCGCGATCGGATCGCCGGTATTCAGCACATGATCCGCGGAAAAATCAGCCGTAAGTCCTTCTTCTCCCTGCACGGCGATGATCGTAATTCCGTTTTTCTCGTGAAGCTTCAGCTTGCGGATCGACTTCCCGCCCCACTCGGTTTTAACATGAAGCTTGACGATACACAGGCCGTCTCCCAGATCCGTGTACTCCAGGAAGTCGTCCGAGATCAGCGCCTTGGCCAGTCGTAGTGCGCTCTCCTCCTCGGGGATAATAATCTCCGTAGCCCCCAGTCGCTTGAGAACAGCTCCGGCCCGGTGATTGTCCGCCGTCGCGACGATCTGCTCAACACCGCACTCCACACAGGTCATAACACAGGAAATGCTCCCCTCGAGATCATCGGAAAGATCGACGATCGCAACATCGATGTTTTCCAACCCGATATCTCTCAGTGCCTCCACATTTGTCATATCAAAGGAAACCGCCGAAGCAAAACGGCCTCCGACGTTGTCGATTTTTTCCGAATCCGAATCAGCTACCAGCATCGTAACACCGGTCTTAACAACCGTCTCCGCCACCTTAAGTCCAAATCGTCCCAAGCCCAGAACAGCATAGTTTCTTTCAGCCATAGTTTTTCCTCCTTATCCTATCCTATTATCCTATCATAAAACGTCCCCTAGCGTAGTGGATGTTATTTTTATTGTTAGATCCCGTATTGAAAAACAGCGCCATCGATATCGGTCCTATTCGACCCAGATACATCGCCATTATCAGTATGATGCGCCCCGATAGATGTAGCTGCGGTGTTAGCCCCCGACTGACGCCGACCGTACATATCCCGCTCATCACCTCGTACAGAGAGTCCGTCAGATTGGTCCCCTCTGCGATCACGAGCGCAATCGTCAGAACGATCGTCATGATCAGATGCACCGCCACGATCGCCATAGCTTGACGGATCAGGGTATCCGGGATCCGCCGTCCGAAGATGACGACCTCATACCGTCCGCGGACAAAGGCCATTACATTGGCAACTACCACAAACATCGTGACCGTTTTGACACCGCCGGCCGTACCGACCGGAGATCCACCGATAAACATCAGCACATCACCGACCAGCGTGGAGGATTCTCGCATCCCCGCCTGCGAAAATGTCGTAAAACCCGCCGTTCGGTAAGTGACGGATTGAAAGGTACTGTTTGTGATCTTATCCCAGACGTTCATGCCTCCGATCGTCTTCGGATTGCTCCACTCAAGAATCAGTGTCAGCACCGCGCCGATAACAATCAGCACAAGCGTAATACGCATTACAAGCATCGTGTGTTCACCGGAGCCGTGGCCGGTTTTACTTCGCTTCCAGATCCTCCTGTACGTGAATCCCAGATCAAACCAGACGACATAACCGATACCACCGGCGATGATCAGAAACATCGTAACGAACAACACGAGTTCATTGCCGGAAAAAGCCACCAGACTGTCCGGTCCCATGACATCGATACCGGCATTACAGAATGCCGACACGGAAGTAAAGAACGAATAATAGATTCCGCGAAGTATACCGAATTTCGGGATAAATGCAAACATATATCCGACCGCGCCCAGTGCTTCCACGGTAAGGGTACCGATAAAGACACGGTTAATAAAAGGCGCGACGCCCCGCATGCTTTCCAGACCAAAAGAATCCTTGAGAAGCAGAACCCCTGCGTAGGACTTTCTTTTTTTTGTATATACGATCGCTAATGACACGATCGACACGATACCAAGTCCACCGAGCTGGATCAGAAGCAGGATAACTGCCTGACCGAAGCCACTCCAATAACTAAACGTATCCACGACCACCGAACCGGTCACGCATACACTCGTCGTCGAAGTGAAGAGCGCCGTCGAAAATTCCGGCATCTCACCGGATGTCGTAGAGATCGGCAGCCACAAAAGCAGCGCCCCAACGATGATCAGCCCCAGAAAACCCAGCGGTATGATCTGTGCCGAATTCAAATGTCTTTTTTTCATTACAACCTTCTTCCTATATCAAAAGGGATTTTTCTCCGCTATTTTATCACGGTTCGGCTTATTTTTCAAGAAAAATCGACGCATCTACGCCGTAGAACGTTTGTTCTATTTTCTCTTTACAGATAAAAATGCTTATGTTATAATGTCTCTATCATATGTTAGGAGGTGGTCGGATGTCTTTCAAACTTCATATGCCGTTTCAGCCAACCGGAGATCAGCCGCAGGCGATCGAGAAGATCGTGCGCGGGTTTCAGGAGGGGAATCAGTTTGAGACGCTTCTCGGCGTGACCGGTTCCGGCAAGACCTTTACCATGGCGAATGTGATCCAGGCTCTCGACAAGCCGACGCTCGTCATCGCGCATAACAAGACTCTCGCCACCCAGCTCTACGGTGAGTTCAAGGAATTTTTCCCGGAGAACGCCGTGGAGTATTTCGTTTCGTATTATGATTACTACCAACCGGAGGCTTATGTTCCTTCGACGGATACTTATATTGAAAAGGATTCCTCGATCAATGACGAGATCGACAAGCTCAGGCACTCTGCCACGGCTTCTCTTACCGAGCGGAGGGATGTCGTGATCATCTCCAGTGTGTCCTGTATCTACGGGCTGGGTTCACCGATCGATTATCAGCATATGACGGTATCGCTTCGCCCCGGGATGGAGAAGGATCGTGATGAAGTGATCCGCCAGTTGGTGGACATCCAATACACGAGAAACGATATGGACTTCCACCGCGGCACATTTCGCGTGCGCGGTGATACGGTCGAGATTTTTCCTGCCTCCGCGACAGATCGTGCCTATCGCATCGAGTTTTTCGGGGATGAGGTGGATCGGATCACAGAGATCGATGTGCTGACCGGTGAAGCGTTGAATGTCCTGGAGCACATGGTCGTGTTCCCGGCTTCTCACTATGTTGTCGCTCCGGATCGGATGGAGGAGGCGATACACCGTATCGAGGCCGAACTCGAGGTTCAGGAGTCCTACTTTAAAAAAGAGGGCAAGCTCCTTGAGCTGCAGCGCATCTCCGAGCGGACACACTTTGATATCGAGATGCTCCGGGAGACCGGTTTCTGTTCCGGCATCGAGAATTACTCCATGCATCTGAACGGGTTGACACCGGCCGACTCACCACATACACTCCTTGACTACTTCCCGGATGATTTCCTGATCATCGTAGACGAGTCACATATGACGATCCCGCAGATCGGCGGTATGTATAACGGTGACCAGTCCCGCAAGTCTACACTTGTAGATTATGGCTTTCGTCTGCCGTCCGCCAAGTGTAACCGCCCACTCAGTTTTGATGAATTCGAGAATCATATCAACCAGATGCTCTTCGTCTCGGCGACACCGGCGAAGTATGAAGCGAGCCATGAACTGTTGCGTGCCGAGCAGATCATCCGTCCGACGGGGCTCCTGGATCCGGAAGTGGTCGTACGACCGGTGCACGGGCAGGTGGACGACCTGATCGGAGAAATACGACGAGTAGTGAATCGGACGCTGGATGAGGCGCTGGATGGTGGCGAGGCTCCCGGGGCCACCGATAAGCATAGTGACGCCGGAGCGTCCGATGCGAACAGTTCCGCCATGCATGGAAAAGTCCTCGTAACCACTCTCACCAAGCGTATGGCTGAGGACCTGACGAAGTATCTGAAAGAGGCCGACATCCGCGTGCAGTATCTGCACTCCGATATCGACACACTGGAACGCGCGGAGATCATCCGCAATATGCGTCTTGATAAATTTGATGTTTTAGTCGGAATCAACCTCCTGCGAGAGGGACTGGATATCCCGGAGGTTCAGTTGGTTGCTATCCTCGATGCGGATAAAGAAGGATTTTTACGATCGGAGACGTCCCTGATCCAGACGATCGGTCGTGCTGCTCGTAATGTCGACGGGCGTGTCATCATGTACGCCGACACCGAAACCGACTCGATGCGAAACGCGATCCGTGAGACCAACCGTCGTCGCGAGATCCAGGCCGCTTATAACGAGGAACACGGTATCACGCCGCAGACTATCCACAAGGCCGTCCGCGATCTGATCCGCATTTCATCAAAGGCAGAACCTACGACCGATACGATTGAAAAAGATGCCGAGTCGATGAGCTACAAGGAGCTCGAGAAGGCCGCCCGCGAGATGCTGAAAAAGATGAATCGCGCCGCAACGGAACTCGATTTCGAGTCCGCTGCGAAGTACCGCGATCAGATGATGGAATACAAAAAACACATGCAGGAAATCCGGCACGGATAAGTGAATTATTTTACTTTCACCGTCCCGAGGATTGCTTTAGCTTCCTCGCTGTCAAAGGCCACACTCACACCTGAGATGCGGAGATTTTTACCGTTTACCTTTGCATACGCCTCGAAGCCCTTGCCGCCGAAGCCGTCACCGTACTCGAAGCCCGTCCATGCGATGTCCGCGTAAGTGCCGGTGATGTCCTTCTGCTCGTTGGTGTAGGTTTTCTTGTTGTACTCGTACTGCTGCTGGCAGACGTTATCATCCTCCATCTTGAATTCGATGCCGTGAAGCTCACTCTTTCTGACAGCGCAATAACGTGTATCCTTCTCATCGAGCGCATCACCCTTTTTGAACTCATAGCCGGCCGGAACGGATACCGTCAGATCACCCCAGGTTTCTTCCTTGGCGCCGTCCATCGAGAATGCCTCCTCGGTTGTGCCGGCATCTGTTGTGCCTGCGTCCGTGGTACCTGCATCTGTCGTGACGGCATCCGTCGTGGCATTGCCGTCACCTGTTGCCGGAGCACTGCTGTCACCGCATGCTACCAAACCGAGTGCCATCACGGCTGTCAGCATACATGCCAAAATCTTTTTTTTCATGATTTCTTCCTCCTTTGATGTGGGGGCATTTTTATGCCATTAATAAAGATTAATCTCAATACTACCATAATCCGTTATACTAATCAAGTCTTCACGGAAAGGGCACCTCAGCATCTGAGTGTCGGAAGTATTTCTTCACCAAACGCCCCTTTACTTGGCAGTCGCCCGGAGCAATCGCTGGTACATCAAAAACATCACGACAAGTATCACGATGAGAAATACCGGCAGCAGGTGAATACTGATCGTATTTGCGATCACACCGAACAGGGGCGGCATCAAGGTCGTCCCCACATAGGCGCTCG
The DNA here is from genome assembly GCA_016280325.1 of Eubacterium sp. Lineage (GTDB taxonomy): Bacteria > Bacillota > Clostridia > Lachnospirales > Lachnospiraceae > Eubacterium_F. The sequence continues at coordinate 5,827 of JAEEGM010000080.1, forward strand.
CCATCTGCACACCGATGACCGCCTGCGAATTCTCTTCACCGAAGTGCACCGGCGTCGAGTGAATGACGCACGGATAGATCGGGGCGCAACCGAGCCCGATCAACGCCAGACCGATCAGCGCCGGGACCGTTCCGAACGGCAGGAACAAAAATGCGATCCCGACCAGAATCGTCCCCATTCCGATCCGAACCATCTGTGTATCCGAAAACTTCATCGTCATGAATCCGCTGGCCCCTCGCCCGATCGTAATACCGATACAGAAAAGACTTGCAAACGACGCAGCAATCTCCGCCGATACACCACGAGCCAGCGACATAAAACTCGCGCCCCAAAGAATCGCTGTCTGCTCGATCGCACAGTAGCAGAAAAATGTTATCATCACAGCTTTGGCTCCGGGAATTCGTACAATCTCTCTCAGCTTCAGCGGACGTCCCGGATCCGGTTTGTTCTCGGAGCTACTGTCCACCGATGTGCCCCTCTTTTTCCAGAGCGGAAGCGAGAATACAATGATTACGGTCAGCACAACCTGAATGATTGTGATAACACGGTAACCGGTGTTCCAGCTCATGCCTCGCGTCAGCGCAAAGGACATGATATACGGTCCGATGGAGATACCGACTCCCCACATACAATGAAGCCAGCTCATATGCCGACTCTCATAGTGAAGCGCGACGTAATTATTGATCGAGGCATCGACCGAACCGGCGCCAAGTCCGTACGGCACCGCCCACACGCACAGCATCCAGAACTCCCCGCTTATGGAAAACCCGAACAAAGCCACCGCTGTTATCGCAACGCTGAATGCCGTAACAAGTCCGGTGCCGAACCGTCTTGTCAACCGGTCACTTTGCAGACTCGAAATCACCGTCATGGCAGAGATGATCCCGGACACAAGCCCCGCGTAAGACAGCGGTACATCAAATTGCGGAACCATGGAAGGCCACGCTGATCCGAGAAGCGCATCGGGCAATCCCAGACTGATGAATATCAGATATATAATCGCTAAAAGCAGTGATGCCATAGTTTCCGCCTTTCCTCACCCATACATGTTTATACGACTCATGTGAACAATCACAGGGTGTTTCCCTGTTACATCCTCAAGTCATAGATTATTATTTGTTATAGGCCATTACATCAAAAAAGTATAACATATATATCTCGGAAATCAAGTAATCTTTCACGGCAAGCGGATATTTTTCTGCACGAACGAATGTTCGAAAAAGGGCTTTACATTTAAAAATACATGTGCTATACTGATGAATACTATGACACAGACATCATCCGGGCCGCGGAATCCATCCCGCCGGTCCGGTCATCAGAAAGGACATAGCATGCCTGCGAAGAAAACGGATAATAAAAAGCTCATCCGCATCCGCGGTGCGAAGGAGCATAACCTTAAAAATATCACCCTCGAGATTCCGCGAGACGAATTTGTCGTATTGACCGGTCTGTCCGGTTCCGGCAAGTCCTCTCTCGCTTTTGATACAATCTATGCCGAGGGACAGCGTCGCTATATGGAATCTCTGTCCTCCTATGCCCGCCAGTTTTTAGGGCAGATGGAGAAGCCGGATGTCGAGAGTATCGAAGGGCTTCCGCCCGCTATCTCGATCGACCAGAAAACGACCAACCGGAACCCGCGTTCCACTGTCGGGACGGTAACGGAAGTCTATGATTACTTCCGTCTTCTGTTTGCACGCGTCGGGACACCGCACTGTCCGAACTGCGGCAAGCCGATCGAGAAGCAGACCGTCGATCAGATCGTCGACGAGTTGATGCGTCTGCCGGAGGGAACGAGACTTCAGTTGCTGGCCCCCGTTGTTCGCGGTCGCAAAGGTCGCCATGAGAAGGTTCTTGATAAGGCACGCCGCAGCGGTTATGTTCGTGTGCGTGTCGATGGCAATCTCTATGAGCTGACCGATACGATCGAACTGGAGAAAAACAACAAACATAATATTGATATCGTCGTTGATCGTCTGAAGATCCGCGAAGGCATCGAGAAACGTATGACGGACTCCATCGAGAATGTCATGAAACTGGCCGATGGTCTGATGACCGTTGAACTCGTGGAAACCAACCGTGACTCAGACGACACTTCCGGCAGCCGTTCTTCCAAGCGCGTTGCCAGTCGCGAGCTCCACTTCTCCCAGAGCTTTTCCTGCGCAGACTGCGGGATCAGCATCGATGAAATCGAGCCGCGAAGCTTTTCCTTCAACAACCCCTTCGGCGCCTGCCCGATCTGCAACGGTATCGGCTACCGCATGGAGTTCGACGAGGAACTGATAATCCCGGATCCGAGCCTGTCAATCAAGGAAGGCTGCCTTATCGCGCCTGGCTGGGCATCCGTTGTAAATGAAGACAGTTATTCCCGCTGCGTCCTCGAGGGCGTGGCAAAAAAATACAAATTTTCGCTCGACACCCCGTGGCAGGATTATCCGAAGAAGATCCACGATGTTCTCTGGTACGGCACCGGTGACACCAAGGTTGATGTGAGCTACGAAAGCCGGAACGGACGCGGTGAATATCATGTGGCGTTCGACGGTATTTTTCCGAATATCAAACAACGCTACCGCGAGACGAAGTCCGAATGGCAGCGCCAGGAATATGAATCTCTGATGCGTATCACGCCGTGCGACGAGTGTGGCGGAAGGCGCCTGAAAAAGGAATCTCTCGCTGTCACCATTGGCGATAAAAATATCGCGGAGCTGTGTGATCTTCCTATCCTGAAGCTGAAGGTTTTCATGGATGAGGTAGAGCTCACGCCACGCCAACAGCAGATCGGACGGCTGATCCTGAAGGAGATTCGTTCCCGTCTGGGTTTCCTCGTCGATGTCGGACTGGATTATCTCAATCTTGCCCGCGCCACGGCGACACTCTCCGGCGGCGAAGCACAGCGTATCCGCCTGGCGACACAGATCGGCTCCGGCCTAGTCGGCGTCGCCTATATCCTGGACGAGCCGAGTATCGGTCTGCATCAGCGCGATAACGACAAACTGATCGCCACGTTGAAGAAGCTGAAAGACCTCGGCAACACACTGATCGTCGTCGAGCACGATGAAGAGACGATGATGGCTGCCGACTATATCGTGGACATCGGTCCCGGTGCCGGTTCTCACGGCGGCGAGGTGGTCGCGACCGGAACAGCGAAGGACATCATGAAAGAAAAGAAGTCCATCACCGGTCAGTATCTTTCGCATAAGATCGAGATTCCGATTCCTACACTCCGACGCAAGCCCTCCGCGTTCATGACGATCCAGGGGGCGGCGGCAAACAACTTGAAAAATATCAACGTCAAGGTTCCGCTCGGTGTATTTACCTGTATTACGGGTGTGTCCGGCTCCGGCAAGTCCTCACTGATCAACGAGGTCCTGTGCAAGAGCCTGCTGAAGACCTTAAACCGCGCCCACACGATCCCGGGCAAACACAAGGCGATCAAGGGTATCGAAAAGCTGGATAAGGTTATCGAGATCGATCAGTCACCGATCGGACGAACACCAAGGTCGAACCCGGCCACTTACACCGGCGTCTTTGACCTGATCCGTGATCTCTTCGCTTCCACACCGGACGCGAAGACGCGCGGATATAAAAAGGGCCGCTTCTCCTTCAACGTTAAGGGCGGCCGCTGCGAAGCCTGCGCCGGCGACGGTATCATCAAGATCGAGATGAACTTTTTGCCGGACATCTACGTTCCCTGCGAGGTCTGCGACGGACACCGCTACAACCGGGAAACGCTGGATGTTCGATATAAGGGAAAAAACATCTACGAAGTGCTGGATATGACCGTAGAGGAGGCATTGGAGTTCTTCAAACACGTACCGACGATCCACCGCAAGATCCAAACGATGTACGATGTCGGCCTGTCCTACGTCAAGCTGGGACAGCCGTCAACAGAGCTTTCCGGCGGAGAGGCACAGCGCATCAAGCTGGCCACCGAGTTATCGAAACGCTCTACCGGCAAGACCATCTACATCTTAGACGAGCCCACGACCGGCCTTCACTTTGCAGATGTGCACAAGCTGATCGATATCCTACACCGTCTCACCGAGGGCGGCAACACGGTTGTCGTCATCGAGCACAATCTCGACGTAATCAAGACCGCGGACTACATCATTGACATGGGCCCCGAAGGAGGCGACAGAGGTGGAACGGTAGTAACACAGGGCACACCGGAGCAGGTGGCCGACTGCGAGGAGTCGTTCACCGGACAGTATCTAAGGAGGATTCTACATGTATAGTTTCTTTGCCATGATGGCACGAATGAAGTATATCAACCGCTGGGCGCTGATGCGCAACTCCCGTGAGGAGGATGTCAGCGAGCATTCACTGGAAGTAGCAATGATCGCTCATGGTCTTGCAATATTATCGAAAGAACGATATTCTATCAATGTAGACGAAGCGCGCGTAGCGCTCAAGGGCATCTACCACGACGCCAATGAGATCATCACCGGCGATATGCCGACACCGGTCAAGTATTACGATGACGATATCCGCGCTTCCTATAAGCGTGTTGAGAACATCGCCAGCCACACACTAATGAACAAGTTGCCGTCCGATATGAAGAAATATTATCAGCCACTGCTCTTCGGTGAGGAGGAGGCTCTTGACTTCCTCGACAAACTGGAGGACGGCAGTCCGATCGACGCGGACACACTGAACTCCGATAAGAAGGCACTGGATGCGTATGAGTGGCGTCTGGTCAAGGCCGCCGACAAGCTCTCCGCCCTGATCAAGTGCATCGAGGAAAAGAACAGCGGCAATCACGAGTTCGCCAGCGCGCTGGAATCGACGCGAAGCACGCTCGAGGCGATGGATCTGCCGGAGGTCGACGACTTCCTGAACGAGTTCCTCCCGGCCTACGAGCTGACTCTTGATGAGTTGCAGGGGCGGTAAGGACGAGTGAGCGATACGCCACGGCGAGCGATACGTCACCGACAACGGTTCGGTGAGTACGTGCACAAGTGCACTCAACTGTCGCTGCGCGACACTCACCTCATCGTTGGCGGCGACTACTACGTAGAAAAACAAAGGAGCCGGATGCATGAAAGTAAACTTTCTGCATCCGACTCTTCATTTTTCTACGTATCGCTCGCCTGTTTCAGTTGTCCTCCGGATAGATGATCACAAATGAATCATCTGCTGCATCCGTGACCAAATCCTTTGCCTTGGTTCCCCTCAGATCGAGATACTTGAAATTGTTTCCCGAAACATACAGTTTATAAAGATTCGGGCAGGTTCCCAGCTCAGGATCATTAATCGTAAGAGATGACATACCGTTATCGTACGCATAAATCTCTGTCAGACTAGTCAGTCCGGAAAGCGTGAGCGAACTAATGGAATTGTTACAACACTCTATAACGGACAACTCGGTACATCCAGTAAGCGTCAGGGAGGTTAGTTTCGAATCATTTACGTATATCTGCGTAAGTGCGGTACAACCCGTCAAATCGATACTGTTTATGACTGAGCCAGGCGATGTCTCATCAAAACGATTGTATCTACCGGTCGTCACAACTACCAATGCGGTATAGTCTTTCAAATCGAGTTCATTTCCGATATTGGTATCCCGAAGATTAAGTGAACCCAAGGTTTTTTTGCCACCGATACGTAACGAACCGATCTTGCAGAAATCCGCACTAAAACCCGCAAGGTTATTCGCGCTGCCAACATCGATCGTAGGCACGTTAATATGATCAAGCGTTACCTCCTTGAGCGCCGTATTCTTCGAAAGATCCAGTTCCGAAATGAGCGCTGTCGTCCCACTCGGTTCTTCATATCTTATCGTCTCAAGTTTAGGAAAAGATGCCAGGGACACACTACCTACAAGCTTGCTCAACCAAAGGTCTGTGATATGACCTTCATTATCCACAGAGTACAGATTCTCGAATCCCTCCGTACCCGGAGCTACATCACTGAGATCGGCACCCCTTTTGATCTGGTCGTTGATCATATCCGTAAAAAGGGCCACCTCTGATGCCTCTGGTTTCTCCGGATCCTCTGGCTTATCCGGCACCGCCTTCTTCTTACTCACCTTCACGGTACAGGTATAGGACTTCTTTCCGATCTTTCCTACCACCTTTGCCGTACCGGCCTTTTTCGCAACGATGGTCACCTTCGTCTTCTTCTTATTCTTGAGTTTGACGACTTTCTTCCCGGACTTCACAGACCACTTTACTTTTTTCTTGCTGTTGAGCATCTTCAGCGTTTTGGACTGGCCGACTGTAAGTTTCATCGACTTCGTGGAAAGCTCCACAGTCTTCGTCGGTTTCGGAGTCGCTGCCTGAGCTTCCTTATAGTAAGACGGACTCAGGCCCAGCACAAATGCAAGCACAAGTAATGCGGCAACTTTATGCCTCTTTTTTCTTATCATACGCAGCCCTCCTTTGATTTGGGCAGGATCCCCCCGCCGATAATACAGTATCGTACCATGAAAGTATGTCAATTATTGGGAAATGGCGGGCGATACGTCACCGCCAACGGTTCGGTGAGTCCGTGCACAACATAAAAGACAGATGCTTGAGAGTGAACTCTCAGCATCTGTCTTCCATTTTTCTACTTATCGCTCGCCTGTTTCTCAGAAGTCCGGCTCGATCAATCCGTAAGTCGAACCCTTTCTCTTATACACCACATTGACCTCTTCGGTCTCGGCATTGCGGAAAACGAAGAAATTGTGTCCCAGAAGTTCCATCTGCACACAAGCCTCCTCCGGATCCATCGGCTTCATAGCGAAGCGCTTGGAACGGATGATCTCGATCTCCTCCTCATCAAACGCGTCCTCATCGATAAAACTCTTCGACAACTGCGCTGCGTTCTGCTCCTTGTCGATCAGCTTGTTCTTATACTTGCGAAGCTGTCTCTCGATAACCTCCTCAACCAGATCGATGGAAACATACATATCCGTGCTTGTCTCCTCCGCACGGATGATCGTTCCCTTCATCGGGATCGTCACCTCGATCTTCTGACGACTCTTCTCGGTACTCAATGTAACATGAACTTCGGTACTCTCATTAAAATAGCGCTCCAGCTTGCCGATCTTCTCCTCTACGGCTGAGCGCAAGCCCTCTGTAACGTCGATATTCTTTCCACTTACAACTAAATTCATAGGCCTAGTCTCCTTTTCCAAGTATTTGCCTCGCTCCATACCGGCCCCGAGACATAAAACGTGATCTCTCACGCTATAGACATATTATACCATTTTTTTTCACAATCGGCAACCACATTTTTAGAAAGTTGGGTTTTCGTTATTCGTCAAAGATGACTGACCGTCCCTCATTCAATTTGATATTTTTAATCAAAATCATCTAGTTGTCTGACATCTTTGCGAAACTATCCGAATTGTAAACGGTAAAACTTTTGACAAAAATCCGGTCGACTTTCGTGGATAATGTTAATAATTTTGTTGACAAGTTGATGTTTACGTAAAATCGGGTGCTAAAATGTGGATAAGTCACCCACCCTGATACTCTACTCTTGTCTACGCACGACTGTTCGAAAATCGAGTTGTCAGACATCTATACGTCTTATCTCGACATCATTTTAACAGTCAGATTCCTCTCACTTGTCCCGGAATTCGATCGCCGCACCGATGAATCCCTTAAACAAGGGATGCGGATGGTTCGGCCTCGATTTGAACTCCGGATGGGCCTGCGTCGCCACATACCACGGATGGGACGGAATCTCCATCATCTCTACGATTCGATTGTCCGGAGAGAGGCCTGACAGCTTCATGCCGTTCTTCTCCAGATCATCACGATAGTAGTTGTTGACCTCATAGCGATGGCGATGACGCTCATGGATCGTTTCGGCGCCGTAAAGCTCTCTGGCTTTGGTCCCCTCTGCCAGCACACAGGGGTATGAACCCAAACGCAGGGTTCCACCGATGTCTTCCACACCATTCTGGTCCGGCATCAGATGGATCACCGGATGAGTAGTTGCCGGATCAAGTTCTGCAGAATGCGCGTCATTCCAACCGATCACATGACGGGCGAACTCCACGATTCCCAGCTGCATACCCAAACACAGTCCCAGATACGGAACATTATTCTCTCTTGCGTAGCGGATTGAAGTTATGATACCTTCCGTACCACGCTCGCCGAAGCCGCCCGGTACGATCACGCCACTGACATCGCTCAGATAGGACGCGACATTATCCTCGGTAAGTTCCTCCGAATCCACCCACTTGATCTCTACATTAACCTTATGTGCGTAGCCGCCGTGCTTCAGCGATTCAACCACACTGATATACGCATCGTGGAGCGCAGTGTACTTTCCGACCAGCGCTACCGTAACGTCCTTCTTGACATTTTTGATATTATCAACCATTGTCTGCCACTCTTCGATCTCCGGCTCCGGACAATCGAGATGCAGACACTTGCAGGCCACTCTGGCGAGTCCCTCGCTCTCCATCGCAAGCGGTACCTCGTACAGTGTCTCGACATCAAGGTTCTGGATTACGTGATCTGCCGGGATGTTACAGAACAGAGAGATCTTGTCACGGATCGGCTTATCAAGCGGAACCTCGGTACGGCATACAACGAGATCCGGCTGGATTCCCATTCCCTGCAACTCCTTAACGCTCTGCTGTGTCGGCTTGGACTTCAGTTCCTCTGAAGTTCTCAGATACGGAACCAGCGTCACATGGATGATGATCGCATTTTCATGGCCGATATCGAGCTGGAACTGACGGATCGCCTCCAGGAAAGGCTGACTCTCGATATCACCCACCGTACCACCAACCTCGATGATCGCGATCTGTGTATCCTTGCAGCCGTCATTTCTATAGAAACGACTCTTCAACTCGTTGGTGATATGCGGGATAACCTGAACCGTCCCCCCACCGTAGTCGCCGCGTCTCTCCTTGGACAGCACCGACCAGTAAACCTTACCGGTCGTCACATTACTCTGCTTGGTCAGGCTCTCATCGATGAAACGCTCATAGTGACCGAGGTCCAGATCGGTCTCCGCACCGTCATCTGTGACGAACACCTCACCATGCTGGATCGGATTCATCGTTCCCGGATCAATATTGATATACGGATCGAACTTCTGCATCGTCACCTGGAAGCCACGCATCTTAAGCAAACGTCCCAGTGACGCCGCCGTAATACCCTTTCCCAGACCGGAAACAACACCTCCGGTCACAAACACATACTTAACAGCCATAATGCCTCTTTTCTTTAACCGTGAGAAGCACCGCGTCTACGGTGCCCCTCGTTTTTCTTTGCAACATATAATAAGATTATACTGAATTTTCACGGATTTTACAACCCGTTTTTTGAAAAATATCCCGACACCGTATCTCCTCATTTTTAAGGGCCTGCCACCAGTATGACACAACATTTTGCTATCCTCACATGGAGTATATAAAGGAGGTATCTGCTATGATCCATTCCCGCAAAATACGCTTTCGTGCGACTCTACTCCTGACGTTTGCCCTTGTGGCATCTCTGATCGGAGGCCGTACGCCATCACCGGAATCGCAGGCCAGTACGATTTCTACCGCCGTCGTGAATCCGTCCGGGCAGGGAGGCATCTTCGGGTACGCGAAGATCGTCGGTTCCGAACCGGTCATCCGCAATCAGAAGAACGATTTCCGCGGTGCCGTAAGGCATGTAGAATCCGTAGCAGATGATAACCGGATCATTGATAACCTCGGTAATCTTATGGCCGAGCAGATGTCTTCCTATGTCAATACATCCGGTGGAAGTTCCGTCATCGTCAGTTCCGTATCCTCTACCGAACTGGCATCACTCAATCAGGATCTCCGTAACAACAATATGGATGGAGACTTCACGGATATCGTAACCAAGATCACCTTCAAGCTTCAGAACAATACGCTTCCGGCATCTGTTACAGATGCCGGCGACGCGCTTTTCTATGTCGAGCAGGCTATCTCGCGCCAACCGATGCTGTGCTGCCTCTTTACGATGATCCTTCTCGATCAGTCAAAGACCTCACTCACGGTCTACTCGCCGATCGCTTCAAGCAAACTGCGTGAGACGACCGCCGCCTATGTAAATACCTTGAATGAGATTCTCAAGGTTCCAAAGAACAATACCGGCATGAGCGATGCCGACAGATATCTCTATCTTCACGACGAGATCACGGCCATGGCCGAGTATTCCGTCGGTCGTATCGGCACCTGGGCTATCGACTACACACCGGTCGGTGTCATGCTCAACAATCTGGGCGTCTGCCAGTCCTACGCCGCCGTGTTCAACCAGGCAGCCAGGAATCTCGGGCTAACCAGCTACGTCATTGACAGCAATACACACGCCTGGAATGCGGTTCTCCTAAACGGCAAATGGTACTATGTTGACACCACCTGGGATGACACCAGGACATCCGTACAGGGCAAGGATAAGGTCAGCCACACGTATTTTCTGGTTAACCAATCCGAAGCCGGCTCCACTACATTTGCAAACGGTCATATCCTGAGTTCGGAGTATGCTACTCATTTTTCTGAAATAACAGGAAATCTCGGAACCGGCTACGATTCTTCATCCTACGCTCCGAAAAAAACGGGTATTACTACGCAGATGGGATACACCAACGGTTCCTTCTACTATTCCAAGGACAACCGTATCTACAGTTGGATCAGCAACACCAACAAGAATATCGAGATCACCGGACTTCCAACAGCTGTCAACCGTCGCGTATCCGTTCTGGACTCTCTTTTATACTTCAGCGGCAGCGACGGTATGTACTGGATGAATCCGTCCGATAACAGAGTCAATCGCCTCGACAGTCAAAACTATTCCGGCATGTACGAAGCCGCCGGCAAACTCTACGTAACGACAGGCGGTTCCTACTATATATATAAAGACGTATCCTCTCCCGTTCCGACAACGGAGCCGGGCTCCTCGAATATTCCGATCGTAACGGTACCACCCGCGAGCTCATCACCGTCTCCGGGTTCAACACTGACTCCGCAGACAAGCGCAACGCCGGCCGCGACAGCAACGGCTCATGGAATTCCGACCGTCCCGCCGATGCCGACCGTGACACCCTATGATCCGACGCTCGTGACACCGACGCCGACTCCGGGTTCCTCCGCGGCTCCGACTTCTGAGCCTTCGACATCCTTTACGGCTCCGGGGAAGACCTCGATCACAAAACTGAAAAATAAAAAGACACGCTCGGCCTACATCAAATGTAAGAAGGTTTCCGGCGCATCTCACTATCAGATACAATATTCAACAACCAAAGCCATGACCGGCAGACCGATTCACCATACGTTGACAAGTTCAACAACCATCGGGAATCTGTTTAAAAACAAAACGTATTATTTCCGCGCGAGAGCGGTCAAAGTACGAAGCGTTAACGGTACACTCGTCCGCAAATACGGCAAGTGGAGTGCCAAAAAGAAAGTCAAGATAAAGAAGTGATCACTTCCATGGCTTTGATCAGCTGGTTGTCGGAGTTGGTGCCATACTCTTCGGTGCTCTTACCGCTATACACCACCTCGACATCCGGCGTCAGCCCTTTCTCGTGGATCGAGCGGCCGGACGGCAGCAGATACTCTCCCGTCGTCAGCTTGATCCCTCCCTGCTCTTCATTAAAGGTATAGATTGACTGCATCACGCCTTTTCCATAACTCTTTTCACCGATCAGACGAATCTGCTTACGATCCTGCAGCGCACCGGCAAACACCTCTGCTGCGCTGGCGGACTTTCCGTTGATCAAAACCACCATCGGCTTGGTAAAATCTTCCTTCGAGGATGAACGATAGGTCGTATCCTTCTGCCCTCTTCTGGTTTCCGTCAGGATATTCCCCTCCGGCAACAGACGATCCAGCACCGAAAGAACCGAAGACAGAACCCCACCCGGATTGTTCCGCACATCCAGAATCAGTCCCTTCATATTCTTTTTCTCGAGATCGTCGATCGCACTACGAAACTGCTTTGGTGTCTCTCTGTCGAAGCTCGTGATCTGAAGATAGCCGATATTATTTTTTAACATCTGATGATAGATTGACTTATTAACGATATTGGCGGTCACCACCTTGAGATCCACGCGTATGGTGTTCGGAGAATCCGCCGTGCCAGACGCCCCCTCGGAAGAAGCGGCGGCTCCGGACGCGGCATTTTTTTCGCGAACCACCGTGATGATATGCTCCACACCAACCTTGCCTCGAATTCTCTTAACCACATCATCGGTCGTCTCGTTCGTCACATCCACGCCGTCGACGGCGACGATCTCATCCCCCACCAACATGCCTGCTTTGTCCGAAGGACCATCTTTTTCCACCTTCGTAACACGTTTTCTCCCGGTCTGATTATTATCAGAGATCACGATTCCGATCCCGGCATAATCGCCGTCATTATGTTCCTTAAGCTTACTCATCTCATCCGCGGTCATGTACGCGGAATACGGATCGCCAAGTGCGGCCACCATCCCCTTGGCAGCCATCTGAGCGAGCCTATCGTCGCCGATATCGGTCTTCCAATAATACTTATCGATATACTCTTCCACCATTTTAGTCAGGTCATACGTCTTGTCAGCGGCAGGCGTACGCGTGAACGGGTGAAAATCAAAGATATCACAAAGAAGCAGTACCAACGTGAGCAACAGCGCCCCCGTAACGATACCTGTCAGATACAGACGAACCGGACGCACCGGCCTTTCAACTGGCTCCGGTGTATCGTCCGGCGAATCAAAGTCGATCACTTCGACGTCATCAACGTCCCATTCATTCTCCTCTTCCCTATCCGTCCTTTTACTCATCGGTCTTCCTTCTTAATCCTTATTATTTCTTTTCATGTATCAGCCCTACAGGGCAACAAAGCTTAATTCTCATTCAGATAATTCATATACTTCATGACCATCAAAGCGATCTCAAAGGTGATCGCATCTTCAAAGATCTGGATATCCAGACCGGTCATTTTTTTCAATTTTTCAAGACGATACACCAACGTATTTCGATGGATATACAGTTCTCTTGACGTCTTGGATACGTTCAGGTTGTTCAGGAAAAACTGATCGATCGTCGTCAGCATTTCCTCATCGAAATGCACCGGCCCGTCACTGCCGAAGATCTCACGAATAAACATCTTGCATAACTGTAACGGGAGCTGGTAGATCAAACGTCCGATCCCCAGGTTACCATAGGCGATCACGCGCCTCTCGCTGTAAAAGATCTGTCCCACATCCAGCGCCAACTTGGCTTCCTTATAAGAACGGGAAACCTCCTTGATATCATTGATCACGGTTCCGTAGGATACTCTGGCGTTGGTCATCGCCTCCGTACCGAGCATATCCACCAACACATTCGCGATGCGATCGAGATCCTCCTCGGTCTCATCCTCACTCATCTCCTTCACAATGATGATATCCTTCTCATCCACCGCCGTGATAAAGTCTCTCGTACCACTTGAGAACAAACCACGCACGGTCTCCATCATACCGGCATCCTTCTCGCGCTCTGTCTCAACCAAAAAGACCACGCGCCTGGCCCGCATCTCTATGTGAAGTTTCTGCGAGCGGTTCAGGATGTCGACGTGCAGGAGATTGTCCAAGAGGAGATTTTTGAAAAAATCATCCCGATCATACCGTTCCTTGTACGCTACGAGAAG
>JAEEGM010000081.1 GCA_016280325.1 Eubacterium sp.
AGCGTGAGGCCCGTGAGAAAACAGCGGACGGAACCGTCGAGGCGATTCGTTCGCTTCTCAACGGGACGGGCGATTCCGGCTGGACGCATATTTCGCCCAGTCCGCCTTATAATGCCGTCGCGCTGGCTGCGGAGATACTGGGTGTGAAGCCGATTCCCTTTCATCGTGTCGAAGATGCCTTCGATGGTGATTTTACGGTGGAGGATGTCGCGAGACTGTCGAATATCCCATGCCGTCCGGTGGTGTTTGATGAGAATCTGAAAAAGGATCTGTACGGTACCTATATCGTGTTTGATGAGGAGACGGATGAGCCGGGAGTCCTTGCCCAAAGCAGAAAGGGACACGTTCTTTACCGGCAGGGACACTTGCCGGAGAGGGTTGGCACAGCGGTTGCCAAGAAGATCAAGAGAACAGCCTATGCTCTGTACGAACCGCTTCCGAATCATGAGATACAGGGGAAAAAAGTGCTTCGATTTTTCCTGAAAGATACTTCCTGCGGAGATATGAAATGGTTTATTTTCCTTGGTGTGCTGGCAACTGCAATCGGGGTTCTGATTCCGTATATCTCAAGAGCCTTTTATGATGTATTATTGCCGATTGGCAGTATCAGTATGATGGTACAGAGTTTGCTGGTCGTCGCCGGTTGTATTCTGGCTGCCTATGTGTTCTCGGTGGCGTCGAATACATTTTTATACCGGATGATGTCGAGGGGGGAATATCGGTTGAAGGCGGCGTTGCTTGACCGGGTATTTCGTCTTCCGCCGGAGGTGTACAATCAGTATGACTCCTCGGATCTTACGGCGCGGGCAACCGAACTTCCGGATATGCTTCGGGATTCTTCCATACAGATCATAAAAGCGGGGTTTGGATTGATCCTGTCCGCGTTTTATGTTTATCTGTTGTTCAAGATCGGCGTTTCAATCACACTTGTTTCTCTGGGGAGTCTTGCTGTCGTGACTTTTGTTTTGGTGGTCATCAGTATCCGTCAGAGAAAACGCGCGATTTTTATCAAGAATTGTGAGACGGAGAGCCAGACATTTTTATTCCACATGATTGGTGGGATCGGAAGACTGCGTACGTCCGGTTCGGAGAATCAGGCACTGAACAGTTACATGAACGCATATGCGAAACCTATGAAGGTCAGGATGCAGATGGAGAGGAAGCAAGGGGTTTCTCACATCATACGAATGGTCACGTCAACGATCATCGTGCTGTTGCTTCTCTTCTATGCCTACCAGGATGATTATTCGGTTGGTGAATATGTTGAGTTTACGACGTTGTTCGCGATGTTGCAGACAGCGGTGTACTATGCGCTGGATCAGGTGATGAGTGTATCGATGCAAAGACCGGTGTACGACCGCGCGAAGGTGCTTCTGCAGACGATTCCGGAGGGAGGAAGTTCGCTTCTGGTGCCGAAGCCTTTCGTTGGTCGAGTGGTTGCCGAAGGAGTCAGCTTTATGTATCCGGGGGCAGAAAAACCGGTGCTGAGAGATGTTTCCTTTGACATTAAGCCGGGCGAATACATCGGTGTCGTCGGACCTTCCGGATGTGGAAAATCTACGTTGATGAAACTTCTTCTCGGGTTTGTCACACCGGATGAAGGAAAGATATATTACGATGGTCTGGATATGAATGTTCTCGTCCTGCCGGAACTCAGAAGACGAATGGGCGTTGTCTTGCAGGAGGGGAATCTTATCGCCGGAAGCGTGGCGGAGAATGTTGCGATCACGAAGCCGGAGGCGACGGATGAGGAAATCCGGGAGGTGCTTGACCGGGTGGGAATGTCCGAAGATATCGAGCAGATGCCGATGGGATTGCAGACGATCATGAGTGAGATGTCGGAGACAATCTCCGGCGGACAGAGACAGCGTATCTTGATTGCGCGCGCGATCCTCAACGGTCCGCGTGTGATGTTTATGGATGAGGCGACAAGTGCTCTTGACAACCAGTCACAAAAGGCGGTGACAGAGGCTCTGGATGAGCTCAATATGACACGTATTGTGATCGCGCACCGTCTGTCTACGATCCGCAGTTGCGATCGCATCTTCGTAATCGAGGACGGGAGCATCACGCAGGAGGGAACGTATGATGAACTTATGAATCAGGATGGGTTCTTTCGAAAGATGGCACAGAGACAGTTGGTATAGATTTAGAAAAGGGGTGAATGGATGAAATTGGAAATGTTGACGGATATCATTATCTGTATCGCCTGTATGATCAGTACGATCTATGGGTTTGTTTCGATACTGATAACAAAAAAAGGCCTATATATCAAGATGGTTGTTCTTGCGATCGCATGTATGATGATCAGCCGGATCAATATCGTAATCCAGTATCTTACGAACGGCACGGAACTGCAAGGGTATCATGTCGGACTTTTGGGCGTGATCGGTTGCTTCCTGTTTTTGCTCAGTTCGAATTACGGAGAGATGGATCGATTGGTGGACGACGGCAGTTCGGAGTATACGAAGTACCGACTTTTGAGTTGGATCGCGCCGGTCGTACTTCTGACGATCTACAGCCCGGTATTCTTTTCGAATGGCTCTCACTCGAGAACGGCAATCTGCACCGTGGCGATGTTGTTCCTCGCGATCGCGGCCCGGTTCCATTTTAAGCATCTCATTTTTCCGGATGTGGACTATGGTATCATCCGGTGTATCCGGGGGTATAATGTGGTGGCGCTTGTACTGTGCCTTGCCACTACGCTCATGATGATGGCAGATGTTCTGGAAAACTCGGTTGTATTTTTCGTGGCGGGGATCGTTATGGCGCTTTGCTGCCTGATCATGTTGCCCCTGTTACAGAAGGAGGTGGCCAAATGGACAACAATATGATATATATTCTATTCATCTGCATCATGGTGCCGTTACTGCTTATGTTGCCGCTCCTTACCGGACGGTCCCGCCTTCTGATCGGATATATGATGATAGGGATCTTTTGCTGCCTTTTTGTCGCGGGAGTGAATGGCTTTATCCGCGCGCATCTGGACAGGGATATTTACTTCATCACGACCAATATCACACCGGTCACGGAGGAGATTGTTAAGGCTTTACCGATTCTGTATTACGCGTTTATCTTCAACTCGAATCGTAGCCGGATCATACCGCTTTCATTCGCGGTCGGAGTCGGTTTTGCCGTATTGGAAAACATGATCATTCTGACGCAGAATATCGAAACGGTCAGTGTCGTATGGGCGTTGGCGAGAGGATTTGCTTCCGGGTTGATGCATGGTATCTGTACCGCGTTTATCGGCTACGGTATTTCCTTTGTCAGGATGCGAAAGAAACTATTCGTGTGTGGAACCTTCGCCCTGCTGATCGTGTCGATCAACTATCATTCCGAATTCAACATGCTTGTGCAGTCGGAGAAGTATAAGTACTTGGGATTCCTGCTTCCGCTTTGTACCTATATTCCTCTGGTCATCGTGTATGTTATTCTGAGAAAAAAGAAGCTTTCAGAGTAAAAAAAGGAGGTGGCGAGCCACCTCCTTTTTTCGTTGTTCGAATTCACATCACTCGATGTTCAGGATATCGCAGAAGCCTGTTACATCGAAGACTTCCTGAACGATGTCGTTCAGGTTCTTCACCTTCATTCCGCCTTTGGTGCTCATGGACTTGTGTGTTGAAAGGAGTACACGAAGTCCTGAGGATGAGATGTATCTCAGTTCGGAAAGATCAAAGGTAATGCTCTGAACATTGTTCAGGTCATCAGCTAAAGCTTCCTGAAGCTCCGGAGCAGTGGTAGTATCCAGTGCTCCCTCAAGTGCTACGATAAGTTCTGTTCCATTCAGCGTCTTGTTAATATTCACGATTCACTCCTCCTTACTCGAAATTCTTTACGATCGTCATATCTACTTTTCTGCCGACAACAGAGATCTTGATCTGGTCGGCAACCTTACGAAGCACAGACTGCTCATACTGATCCCAATCCGTTGAATCAATCATGCGATTTGACATATCCTGCATGGCCTCGTCGGGAATATAAGTGTATGTATCTGTCTCATCAAGCATAGCCTCTTCGAAAGCATTGCGAAGCCTTCCGAGGAAGGTTCCGGTTGCCTCATTCTTTCTCGAGGTAGATGCGGCGATGAGTGTCTCTCTCGTGGTCTTGTCCATGACAGATTTGGTTGTCATGTGGAGATCAAAATTCTTGCCCTCGCAATTGATCCAAAATTCAGCCTTCAGCTCACCGGTAACGCTTCGTGCCAGACAGAGCATCTCTTCCGCGCACAACTGCAGGTGGAGGCTTTGCTTTGCATCCAACCCCTGGAATTCGGCGATTCTCTCAGTCTCTTTCTTAGCTGCGTCAAGGCCGTTGCCCTGGTTATCGATCGAGATAACATCCGATTTCATTATGTGTTCTCCTTTCTTGTTGAAACAGAGTTTACAGTTAACGAAAGAATTTGGATTAATTTTAACATATGCTACGAAAAAAATCAAGTAATTTGTCGCCAGAAGTTTCGTAGATTTCGTGTTAAAAACTTCAGGATCCTGCGAACCAATCCATCACCAGGAAGAACAAGATGATTCCGGTTACCGTGATCAGATGTACGTACCACTTGTCCACCAGAAGGCCGATGAACTCACGCAAATACGCGTTCGGGTAAAAGTAAGTCTTGGTCTTCGAGGAGATCCCCTTCGCGTCAAAGCCGCATTTGGAAGACAGGATGTAGCCACGGAAGATATGATAATTCGTCGTAGCGAAGGCGATCATCTGATCCCGGATCAAATCGTGTCTGATGCTGCCAACGTCACTTCCTTCCGGGGCGCTGCCATCCTTCCTGCTCTCATAGCGCGTGCCGGCGACATGCTCCTCGATCTTCGCCTTTGAAAACTGCATATTTTGAAGTGTGTTGACGCTCTTGTCCTCACAAAGGATGCGTTCGGGTTCCACTCCCTGCTCAAGAAGATAGCGGGCCATCGCCTCGCTCTCCGAGATCACCTCGTCCGGGCCCTGTCCGCCGGAAGGAACAAAGATCGCGTGCTTTCCGATCTTCTTAAACTGTTCTTTCTCAAACTTCAAAGCCGCGTCCACACGCCCCTTGAGAAGCGGTGTCAGTGAACCGTCCTTTCGGATCCCGCACCCTAAGATGATAATATAATCCCGACACATCGTCGGCCGATAACGCACCGCCAGATAGGAGCAGGCAACTGTCGAAAGGAAGAGGCACTCGAAATAACAAAGTACATAGACGCCGGAACGTGATACCAGCTCCGGCAGACCGAAGTCCTTCATCGGCAGCAGCGGTCCCAGCGTCACAATCGTCCCTGCCAACCACAGGATTCCGAAGAGGATCCCAAGGCCGTTGACCGGTCGTCTGCCCTCGTGCTTCATCAACCAGAAATTACTGATTGTAAGGAACACGGACAGTACCAACATCAACGGAATCAGCAGAAGCACTGCCAGATACCCGATGTCCGCAACGATACTGACGAAAGCCCGGAAAGTGGTCACCACATTATTCAGAATCTTATATACCGCGAATAACAACAGGACCACACTGAAGATCGCGATGCTACCGGCTGTCACCATGGAGTACGAAAACCTACCGTATCTGCGACAAATCAATACGCCCCACAGCATTATGATCTCCGTCAGAAGTACTAAAAATGTGATCGCGAAGATCGCGATATCATACCCGCTGAAGCTTCCATGGGTTCGATCCAGAATCAGATTAAACCACCAAACCTTGAGATCAGCCTCGGTCTTCCACTTCGTCGTATCCCCGTCACCGTAGCGTGTTGTGTAATCAATTGTGACGTGAGTTTCGCCCTGTTTCAGCGCCTGAAAAACAATCGTAGTCTCATCTCGTTCGCTCTGAAATATATCGGTATTATTCACGATACCCGGCTCACTGTATGTAATTCTGACATCTTCAATCTCTGCGTTCAGTGCGTACTGATTGGTCGGAAGATGATAGATACTACCTCCCATAAAAATAGCCGCCAGTGAAAGCACCATCGTCAGCAAAGCGCTTATGCCAAGAATTCTTACCTGTCGTCTCACGATACCTCCCTTATATGTACAAACCTTTGATGCACGCGTTGTGCGGCGCGCCCTTATACGTCGCCAGATCGATCCACTTACCACCAATCTTCACAAAGGATTCACCCTTATGACAGTTTGCGCGGAAGGTCACATACTCATCCTCCCACGCGTCCCCTTCGACCGGGGCGTACCCGTCATAAATAACTTCAATCCGATAATCTTTTACCGCCACCGGCTCATCAAGTGGGATGGTATGATATCCCTTGATCGGGAAGTACTCCTTCTTCTCAGCCAAAAGTTTCCCGCCCTTTTCCTCATACACGCGGACAGTCACGTTCTCACCGTCCTCCGGTGTATATGTTCCGACGGCGGCAAGCGTTCCTTTTTTATGAAAAATATTCGCGAGCGTCGTCTCATCACCGGTCTTTATCTTCCCTTCACAGCCGGCATCGTAAGTCGCTACATCCCGATACGCATCCGATAGTTCATAGATATAGGCATCCAGAATCTGTGTGTCATACGAAATATAAATATAGTCCGTGTTCATCAGTGAATCCTGCGCGATCCACGCACCGTCCTGTGTCGGCATATCAACAAACGACGTCTTGGTAAAAATCTCCTTCGGAAAGTGATCGTCCCAACCGACGATCGCTACTGCGTGGTCATTTTTATTCTCGGTATCGAGCTGCGTAAAGTAACCGTCATAGAAACCGCGTCCGTTGTGAGCTTCGGTCATCCCTGTCGTCATCGCGCCATGCGTTCGTATCACTTCCTGTATCTCCCCGATTGAAAGGCCCTCGCAGTTGAGCGCTGATACAAGCATGTGGTTACCGAAGCCATTGGCGAGTGTATCTACGATGTACCGACCGTGGCCACCGACTTCTTTATTGTTTACTGCATCGGGGATGATGCCTTCTTTCTTGTCCCCCGCGTAGACGGTATCCAGGATCTCATAGGGATCCACGGAGATCTTCTCACCACGCGTCACAAGCGATGAGGATTCCATCGAGGTCGACGCCGCGTATACCCAACTGCTCCGGAGTTCCTTCTGGATCTTCAATTCGGTATCCGCTCCGTGCTCCGCCAGCAGGTAGTATCCCTCTTCGCCGTGGACATAGCGTTCGCCGCTTGCCTCACGCCTGGCCTGTTCCATCGTCCGCTCAAATCCGGGCGCGTCGATACCACGGATGCTTCCGGCCGCCTGAGTCGCAGACTCACCTGACGCGGCTGTCCCCGATACCACCGAACTATTCGTATCTTCCCCCTTACCGCATCCGGAACCGATTCCGAGCATCATGACCGTAACCATTCCGCATGCGATGAGCCGAAGCTTCCCATCCTTACCCATAAGCTTTCCTTCCTTCTTGAATTTCACTATGCCACCCGCGTGCACCGAAAGTGCAAACTTTCTCACGCAAGCATATTCACATAAAGTGTCAGGAGCCCCTGTACTCCAGACATAACATGGTCAGATCATCAAACTGTTCAGCGTCACAGGTGAAATCATTGATCGCAAGGTGCATTCCGGCCAGGATATTTTCCGGGCTGCTGTCATCTGTCTGATTGATGGATGACAGCAGCCTG
>JAEEGM010000082.1 GCA_016280325.1 Eubacterium sp.
CGACCGCGTAGAACGCCTCTCCAAGGATATGATCATGGAAGGCCACCCGGGACGAAAGCCGGTATGTGCCAACGTCGATATGTATTCCGGACTCGTGTACAAGATGCTCGGGATTCCACAGGAACTGTATACGCCTATTTTTGCCATCTCGAGAATCTCCGGATGGTCGGCACACCGTATGGAGGAGCTTGCCAACAAGGGCAAGATCATACGTCCGGCGTATATGTATGTCGGTGAGCGCAGGGCGATGCCGGAGATGTATAAAAAGGGTGACGCGTAGTGGAAGAAAAATATTTGCTTTTCTTTGATATAGACGGGACGATCCTCGATAACGAGGAACAGGTCGTGCCGGAGAGCACGATCCGCTCGATCCATATGCTCAGGGAGAGAGGACATCAGTGTTTTCTCTGCACGGGGCGGTGTCGGGATATCTGGCCGAAGGAGATCTTAGACATCGGGTTTGACGGCGTGGTCGGTGGTTGCGGTACGCATATAATCTATCATGGCGAAGAACTGCTTCATCATACCCTGCCTCAGGAATTACAGCGGGAGATCGCGGATGACCTTGTGAACTATCATGTTGACGGTGTTCTCGAGGGGAGCGCGCATTCGTATTTTCACAGGGAACCGTGGATGCCGGCGGTGGTTGGATTTTTCAAGGAACCACGTCCGACCAGAGATATCGGGCGCAGCGTGTCGCCGGAGTTTGAGGCCGGGAAGGTTGAGTTTTTGGACGCGGATCCGCTGGACTTTGATAAGATGGCGCTGTGGTACGACGAGACCGGAGATATGGCCGGCTTCAAAGCAAAGTATGAGGATCGGTTCGACTTTATCGAGAGGGATCCGACCTTCTATGAGATTGTGCCGAAGGGATTTACGAAGGCGACGGGGATTCAGTTCGTGTGTGATCATCTCGGTGTGTCGAGGAAGTTTACGATCGGGTTTGGTGACAGTACGAATGATCTGCCGATGTTGAAGTTTACGGCGATTTCAATCGCCATGGGCGACGGCAATCCGGATATTTTTCCGGAGGTCGATTATGTTACGGAGGCGGTGCTCGACGATGGTATCGAGAAGGCGCTGGTGCATTATGGACTTTTATAATTAATAGACGGCCGTCGAAATAAAGACCCTTGCCTCGCTCTGGACCGCCAAGGCGCTAACGCCGCTCGGCTGCGGGCTTTTTTCTCCGGCCTGATATGAAAGGAAAATAGTATGGCTAGTAAACGAATTATAACATTGGAAAAATTGCTCGAAGGGGTGGAGTTTGAGCTCCTTCAAGGTGAGTTGTCAACCGAGATCGTGGATGTTGCTTATGACTCTAGAAAGGTGACCGAAGGCTTCCTTTTTGTGGCGATCGCGGGAACCATCGTCGACGGACACAAGTTCATCGGCGGCGTCATCGAGCAGGGTGCGAAGGCGATAGTTGTCGAGAAAAATATCGATGAAATTAAGGCAAATTATAGTGTTGAAATCCCGTCAGATATCGCGGTGATAAAAGTCGATAACGGAAGGGCTGCGCTGAGCCTGATCTCGCAGAATTATTTCGACCATCCGATGAAGAAAATGATCAGCATCGGGATCACCGGAACCAAGGGTAAATCGACGACGACGTACCTGATTAAAAACATCCTCGAGCAGACCGGAAAGACCTGTGGTATCATCGGAACCATCGGTGTGGCAATCGGAGACAAGGTGACACCGATCGAGCATACGACACCCGAGTCTTATGACCTGCAGAGTTATATCGCGGACATCGCGGAGGCCGGCTGTGATTACTTTGTAATGGAAGTCAGTTCGCAGGGTGTGAAGATGGATCGCGTAGCCGGGATGATTTTTGATTACGGTATTTTTACCAATATCACTCCGGATCATATTGGTGAAAATGAGCATGAGGATTTCAATGATTATCTGCGTTGTAAGGCGGCACTTTTTGATCGCTGCCACGTGGGTATTTTTAACGCGGACGATCCGCATACGGCGGGGATCATCCGGAACGCGCATTGCCTTGTCAAAACATACGGAATCTGGGGCCAGGGGTCCGGGGAGGATGCGACGACGGCGGATATCACGGATGAGCAGTACCTGGCCGGGTGCGAGGAGTACACCGGCAAGCGGGATCTCATGGCCGTGGATGTTTCGCATGTCAATGAAAAAGATGTGCTTGCGATGAAGTTTGGACTTAGAGGTCTGGTGAACGGGGAAGCGCTCGTCGGACTACCGGGACTTTTCAACGTATATAACGCGCTGTGCGCGGTGACGGTCGGTGCGCTGATCGGTGTTGATGATGGCAAGATTCTGAAGGCAATCCGTCAGGTTGAGGTGCGCGGGCGCGTGGAAGCCGTGCCGACGGGACGGGATTTTTCAGTGCTGATCGACTTTGCGCATAACGGCGTGAGTACGGAGAGTGTGTTGAAGACCTTGCGTGGATACAATCCGCATCGGCTGATCGCGATCTTCGGGTGCGGTGGCAATCGAAGCAAACTTCGTCGGTATGAGATGGGTGAGGCGGTCGGAAAACTTGCGGACTATGCGGTGGTAACCAGTGACAATCCGCGTAAGGAGGCCTTTGCGGATATCGTTGAGGATATCAAGGTTGGTCTTTCCAAAACGGATCTTGATTACACGGTTATCGAGGACCGGATGGAGGCTGTGGCATACGCGGTGGCGCATGCGGAGAGCGGTGATATGATCGTGCTGCTCGGAAAGGGGCACGAGGAGTATCAGGAGATCCAGGGAGTGAAACATCATTACAGCGAGAGAGAGGCTGTGGCTGCGGCGCTAGAGGGGCTTCAGGATTGAGTTTTGGTGAGACGTGGAAACGGCGTTTCGGGACTGAGTTTTGGTGAGACGTGGAAACGGCGCTTCGGGACTGAGTTTTGTCGAGTCAAGGAAATGGCATTAGGAGCAGGACAGATGAGTGAGATAGAAGATGGAATCGCAAAAGATTGGATCTTAAAGACGTGCCCTTTTTGTGGTGGACAACCGAAGATGAGCGGAACGCCATTGAATTTTCCTTGTACGCTGGCGCGTGCGATCGTGATATGCAAGTGTGGCGCACAGATCCAGAGAGAGGGGCCGGTGGAAGATTTTGAGCAGTATGCGGCGGCGGCACAGACGATGTGGAATATACGGTACAAAGCGCCGGGGGATATGACGGATATGGGATGAGGCAGACAACAGATGCCAAATAATAAGGCGAGAGTCGAGGAATGAGCAGAGGTGGATGACAGATGCCCCGTGAGTCAGATTCGGCGTGTGACCATCAGACCGATGTAACGGAAGAATCCCGGAAGATCCTTGATCAGATGCCTAGTCGAGGACTCGCCGTGTCGGTAAGCGAAGTTATTATACAGCGCTCCGATGAAGATAAATATCATACAAAAATACAACCACAATAAGGTCAAAAACACCGAGGCCAAACTTCCGTAATACGACGGATGGGCCAGGCGATATTCGACATAAATCGAGAATAGTTTTGTAAAAATAAGCCACAGAGTAGTAGTGAGAAGTGCACCCGGCACTTCCTTTTTCCAGGTACGTTGTTTCGGTGCTTTGGTCCGCTCGCGGAAGGGCTTATTTTTATTGGCCTCACGACGGGCTTTCTGTTCCTCTTTTGTCTCGCCCGGTGTGTACGGACCGAACCGTAATAACAGGACAAAAAACACGATAAAAATGAGGATGATCAGTCCGTAGCGAAGCAGGATTCGCATCATAAATCCATCGAAAGGAATGTTGAAATGTTCATTGATATAATCCAATAAAAATCCACCGAAGACAATCAGGCCGATACTGACCAAAAACATAAGAACAAAGCCAATCAGATAGAGGACGGAAAAGGCGCGGCGTATCAGATAGCCGCGTCTGTTTTTACTGGAATAAATGCTGTCGAGTGCCATCGCCAGACCGTCAAATCCTTTGGATCCGGCCCAGAGAAGCGTGATGATCGTAAAAATGTAGATGCCGCCGGAGGGTGTCAGAATGTCCTGTATTGAGGAAGCAAGTATGTCCTTCAGGTTGCCGGGCGCGAGGCTTTCAACCGTGTTGATGACGGCGTTTGGATCGACCCCGGGGAGCTGTGACGCAAGCTTCAGAATCAGCATGATGGTCGGGAAAAAGGAGAGCAGCAGGAAAAAGGTCACATGACCGGCATGTGAGGAAACGTCGTATTTGGTAAAGCGTGTGAGAATCCAGACGTAGAGATTGTTGTCCCAGTATGCCACGTCGTGCTTCTTTTTATTGCCCATCGTGCCTTCTCCTCGATAACAATTGACAAGTTTACAGAGGTTATTATATACTATGTTAGGTAATAATTCAAGGGAGGAAACGGAATGCTGTATCTGTGTGCGACGCCGATCGGGAATCTCGGAGATATATCGGAGCGTGTGCTTGCGACGCTGAGAGAGGTGGATGTGATTGCTGCCGAGGATACGAGGCAGACGATCAAGCTGCTGAATCATTTTGATATCAAAAAACAGATGATCGCGTATCATGAGCACAATCGCTATGAGATGACACCGGTGCTGGTAGAGAGGATGCTCGCCGGTGAGGATATCGCACTTGTGACGGATGCCGGAACGCCGGCCATATCGGACCCGGGGGAGGATCTGGTTCGCGCGTGCCGGGAGGCCGGTGTGGCAGTGACATCGCTTCCGGGGGCGACGGCCTTCACAACGGCGCTGACGCTGTCAGGAATGAACGCCAGACGGTTTACCTTTGAAGGATTCCTGCCGCAGGATAAAAAGGCTCAGAGAGCCGTTTTAGAGCGTTTGCGTGACACGACGGTGACGACGATCTTCTATGAGGCTCCGCACCGGCTTGTGAAGACGCTGGAGGTGCTGGCGGAGGCAACAGGCGAAGATGCCGGCGTGCGAAGGGCGGTTACCGTCTGTAAGGAACTGACGAAGAAGCATGAATGGTCGATGCAATTTGACTCATTGGGAGAAGCGGCGGCGTACTTTCGGGATATCGAGGAGCCTCGCGGAGAGTTCGTGCTTGTGATCGAAGGCCTCGATCCGGAGGAACTGGCAGAGCAGGAAAAAAGAGCCTGGCAGGAGATGACGATCGAGGAGCATATGGATGTCTATCTGACACAGGGGATCGATAAGAAAGAGGCGATGCGCCTCGTGGCGAAGGACCGTGGCGTATCCAAGAGGGATATTTACCAGGAACTCCTCAAATAATAATAGGACAAACGCATCTTTTCTGAATTAATGCCCTGGTGATGGACGTTTGGGGTGATTTAGAAGATTGAATTCGCACAAAAAGGGAAGAAACCGGCCTTGCACTTACGTGCTTTGCCGGTTTCTCTTATTCAGAGCGTACTTAACATAGAGATGTTACATGAATTATAGTTGTGATTTATGCCTTGACGGACAGCATTGCTTCCACCAGCGTGTCGGTATCAAAACAGACTAATAATGACATTAAATAAAACTCGAGGTTCCATCCGAAGATTTTTCTTGTGCTGCGGATGCTGGTGTTCTTTTTCAGGAGAGGTTTGGCCAGTTTGCAGAGTGACAGGACCATCTTGTTGATGAGACTATAATTATTGAAAGCCGACTTGTCCATGGTGGTGTTGTCATCTTCAGATAAGCTGTAGTCCAGATGCCAATGAAGATTGTTCTCGACGCTCCAGTGGCCGCGTATCGCCTCCGCACATAATTCGATATCGTCGAGACTGGATGCGTAGTAGCGGGATTCGGTCGTTGACTTTTCGGACTTGATATCAGTTATTGTTTTGATGCAACAGATAAAAGCCTTGAGACCTTTCCAATTGGCCACATTTTTGCGTTTGCTGGGACGGACGAGATAGTACTGGCGATGTTCAATCTTTCCATGGGCTTTTTCTTTGGTCTCATAGAAATCATCCTTTTTCTTATAGTGTTCAAACAGATCCTCTGAATCAAAGTAGGGCTCGGCTTCCTGCAAAAGATCCGTCTGGTTTCCTTTCAATCCGCCGACGTAATCACCTTTTTGATCGCGAATGATTTCGACGGTTGCCTTTTGCATGTGCATCGCATCAAATGTGACCACGCACCCCTTAAGCTGCATTGTTTTCAAGGCTTTTTGTGCGACGGGGATCTCATTGGTTTTCTCATCGATCGCCTCGGAATAGAGGCATATCTCGTTTGACGCATCGTAGATGTGCAAGGTCTGAAGATTGCGTACTTTCTCATCCGTTTCATATTTTCTTCCGGTACCGCGCTGTTCTTTTCCGTCCACGCAGATCTGGCGCATTTCTTCCTTGCTTACAGGCAGCGCCCTTTTAATCGCATCCATGTTTTCCACTAAAAAGGATACGGTGGCTTTCTGCAGCTGTTCGGTATCAATGAGAGCGAACACTCTCCGGAAAGTGTCATGGGAAGGTATTCCGTTCTTGAGCTTGATGAACTTTTTGAGCCAGTGTTCCTTGGCACGGCCGAATTCTTCTATCTCCATCCAGGTGGACGCATTACCAAGGATGGCCAGGAAAGCAATCAGGATGATCTCGACTAGGGGATAGCTGATCATCCCTTCACACCGTGCATCATCG
>JAEEGM010000083.1 GCA_016280325.1 Eubacterium sp.
TAAGAGGTTTACGAAAAATAAGAACGGGATGCTTTATATATCTTATAGGGCATCCCGTTTTTAATTCAGATGTGACATAATAAAAGATTCATCATAGAGAGGAAATGAAAGATGGGGAAGATTAGTAAAGTATTTATTTTTATTGCTGCTCTTGCGGCATTAATTGCGGCCGGTGCGGTTATTTTTAACATTGTTATGACCAGACGTCAGGGGATCGCGCTGAATGGATATATTGACAAAACAGAAGAGCGTTACGCGGAACAGATGAAAAAAGAAGATGAGTTTATCGAGGACGGAGCAGTGATCGCGGAACAATACACGATTCGCAGCACGAAGGCGATTTCGGATGCGTATATCGCCGGGGATCCGTCGAAGTTGAGTGACCAGGATAAAGAGACCTATGAACTGGCGTCCAAGGTAATTGACAGCCAGACCAAGGGATGTTCTAATATTTACGAAAAGGAAAAGAAGATTTTTGACTGGATATGTAGGAATATCAAGCATGATCAGGGAGGCTCAACAAGGGTTCTTCGCGGATCGGAAAACTATCCGTTGGACACGCCTTACGGTGTTTTGAAGGGAAAATACGCGGTTTGTGTTGGCTACGCGACTACGTTTCGACTTCTGATGAATATGCTGGGATGTGACTGCCATATTCCACACAGTGATACCCATTCATGGGATGAGGTTCAGCTGGATGACGGTGAGTGGTATTTTGTTGACATCTATACGGCGTCATCCGAATCTACCCCGAATTATCAGTATTTTAATATGGATGACACGACGGCTTCGGATGTTACAGACACGACATGTTATTCACATCTGCCTACCGCGAAAGGGAAAAAATATCTGTATCCGGTTCAGATTGGTGAGAAGATCAAGGATATCTACGCAATCCCGAAGAAGGTAAAGCAGGGAATCGACAAGAAAAAAGACTGTGTCAGCATGATTTTTGAAAGTAAACCGACGGAAAAAGAAGCCAATCTGGCGGATTGTATCGTAACCGCGATCACCTCGCATTTGGATATGCTGAACACATCGAATTCCCGACCTTCATTGACATCAAGCTGGTACAGAGACGATGAAGATCATCTGATCATGGCGGTCTATATTACAACGACTGTTTACGGAGATGATATTGACACCAAATCACCGGAAGCGAAGAAGATCAAAAAACTTTTGGATAAATTGTTTGGTGAGGCTGAGGATTCGTTTACACCTACGGAATCCGGAGAAAGCGCTATGTCCGATGGAAAGGGCGACGCTTCGGGAACTTCAAAAAATAAAGCAGCTTGATGGAGGAAAGTACTATGATGTATATGAAAAGAATAATCTGTTTGGTGATGATCGCCTCACTGATGCTTGTTGGATGCGGTGATTCGGGTGAGGGCAGCAGTCATGTCGACGCATCCTCCCTGGGAACGGAATTGGCGGCATTGGACACGGAATTGCCATCCATGGAAACCGTTACCAACACTTCGGATAACGCGGAGACGGCATTTGCCGTATTGGCGGACTTTGATTATGCCAAGATCGAAAGTTTTTATTATTCCTATAGTGCGAGCGGAACACCGGAAGAGGTGGCCGTGATCGTGACAAAGGAGAAGAACGATGTGGCAGATCTGATGAAGGCATTGCAGACGCATCTTGACACACGCCGTCAGACATTTCAGCAGTATGACCCGGATCAGGTAGCCATGGTTGAAAACGCGATCCTGACCTTTCAGGGAAATGTTGTATTCTACGCCGCTTCCAAAAAGAACGGTGTTATGCAGGATAGATTCAAAGAAAAAACAGCATCCTAATCGAGAGAAAAAATGGTATTCAGTAGTCTGATTTTCTTATGTTATTTTTTGCCGGCCGTGGCGATCTTGTATTACGCCTGCCCGGCACGCTATCGGAACGTGATCCTGCTGATCGCGAGCCTGTTTTTCTATGCGTGGGGAGAACCGGTATATATTGCTATCATGCTGTTTTCAACAGTTTTTGATTATATTAACGGACGCGTCCTGGGGGTCGTCAGGAAACTCCGGGCGCGTCGGTTTGTTTTAGTGCTTTCTGTTTGCGGTAATCTCGGAATTCTTTTCTTTTTCAAGTACCGCGACTTCCTGGTGGAAAACATCAATTCAATTGCCGGAACGGATATCGGGCTCATGGGACTGGCTTTGCCGATCGGCATTTCTTTTTACACCTTCCAGACGATGTCCTACACAATCGATGTGTATCGTAAGCGAATTGAACCGCAGAAAAATATCCTCGCGTTCGCAACCTATGTCTGCCTCTTCCCGCAACTGATCGCCGGGCCGATCGTTCGTTATCGAACCATCCAGCGTGAGGTCAAAACGCGTAAGACATCTTTTGCTATGTGCTACCGCGGTTTAAACCGGTTCGTGATCGGTCTTGGAAAAAAAGTGATTCTTGCCAATACGATCGGAGCGCTCTGGGAGGAGATTCGTGACAGCCTGGGAACTTCGGACATGTCTGTACTGGCTGCCTGGATCGGTGCCATCTGCTTTACGTTCCAGATCTATTTTGACTTCAGCGGCTATTCGGATATGGCTATCGGCCTCGGGAAGTTTTTCGGATTTCACTTTACCGAGAATTTCAAATACCCCTATGAGTCTAAGAGTATAACGGAGTTCTGGCGCCGATGGCACATCAGTATGGGTACGTGGTTCAGGGACTATGTATATATTCCGCTCGGCGGAAACAGAAAAGGCCCGTGGCGGCAGGTGTTTAACCTTCTTTTCGTATGGTTCTTAACCGGTTTATGGCATGGTGCGTCGTGGAACTTTGTCATATGGGGCATGTATTATTTTGTATTGTTATTTATCGAGAAAAAACTGCTGCTCCGGTTTATGAAACGATGGCCGGGCTGGCTTCGACATATATACAGTTTGTTGTTTATCGTGATCGGATGGGTTATCTTTGCCTGCGATAATATGGGACAGTTGTGGGCTTATATGCAGGCGATGTTCGGTGTTAATGTTTCACTCGTGTCCGATATGGCCGTATACGATCTGATCAATTATGCGCCGTTATTGGTTGTCCTCGGAGTCGCGGCAACTTCGGCCGCGCATGTGATCGGTAGACGTGTTAGATACAAAAAGTTTGGTCGAGTAGCGCCGCTTTTTATCACTGTGACGATATTGGCTTTGGTATTACCGATGTTGATTCGTGATTCCTATAATCCGTTTTTGTATTTCCGGTTCTGATTCGTAGCGAGGTGTGGATATGAAGTGGATGATGCGACTATATGTGATCGTTTTTATCGCGCTTTTGGCAGTAGGAGGCGTGCTTGTTTTGGTGCTGCCTCAGCATGATTTTTCCGAGAATGAGAATCGTGTTTTGGAGGAGGTCAAAGCACCGTCAGTGGAGACATATTTTAATGGTGAATTCCAAGAAAAATTTGAAACAGCCGTGTCCGATCAGTTCCCATTGCGTGATGTTTGGACCGGGATATCATCCGGGATCCGAAGTCTTATGGGATTGCACGACGCGGGTGGTGTATACCTCGGAAAAGATCATTATTATTTTGAGAAGAAATTGAATAAAGATGTACCGGTTTCGCAGTACAATAAAAATATCGGCATCCTGAAACGGTACATGGGTGAGCATCCGGACACGCAGGTAATGTTCGTTCCTTCGCCGGCATCAATCCTTTCCGACAAACTCCCGCTCAGCGCGGCACTCTATGATATGGACACAATGTATCAAACGGCGGAGCAAACATTGGGAGACGCGTTTATCGACGTGAGAGACGCGCTTAAAGAGTTGGCAGGACGAACACAGATATTTTATCGGACCGATCATCACTGGACGACGAAAGGGGCGTATGCCGCGTATCAGGTATATGTCGAGAAGATCGGGCAGGCGAAAGATCAGGCGGTCGATAAGTCTGCTTCTTCCGCTGTGACAGATCCGGCTGCCGGGACGGCATCATTTTCTGATATAACGGATTCATTTTTCGGAACAACCTATTCCAAAGCGCTGGAATGGAATGCGGTGCCCGATACGATCGAGCAGATGGAGGATGCGGTTCCTTCGGATGTAAAAGTTACAATCAACGGGAAAACGCCCGGTTCCGTTTATGTTCCGGATAAGCTTAAGACAAAGGATAAGTACGCGTATTTCTTCGGCGGAAACTATGCTGATGTGACAATCGAGAATCCGGGCTGTGAGAATGATCGGGAACTGGTGATCTTCAAGGATTCGTTTGCTAACTGTTTTGTACCGATGCTGATACGATCTTATCGTAAGATCACAATGATCGATCTGCGTTATGAGACAAGACCGATCCGCGCGGTGATGAAGGAGCATCCGAACGCGACGTCGCTGGTGCTCTATGAGATCAGCAATTTTGCCACGAGCAGTGAAGTGGCTCGAATGGGGATGTGAGGCTAAAACGCGTCGATTTGCGGCAAACCTCCCATGTCACAGACAGGTTGCATGTGACAGTAAAATGTGGTAGAATGTATGATAGGTGTTGTATTTCATCGAACGATGGAAAAGGGTGGAAACCCTATAAAGGAGGGCGGATATGATCGGAAAATATGCAAGAGTATTGGTGGCAATTGCGTTGCTTTTTAGTTTGGCGGTTCCCGGAGTAGCTACGCTTCCGAATAGTGAAGCTGCGACCGTGGTGAAACTGAATAAGACGAGTGTTACGCTTAAGGTCGGAAAGTCACAGAAAATAAAGGTTAAGTCCGCGAAAAAAGTCAAGGTTAAGAAGACCGTATTTACATCCAAGAATAAAAAGGTTGCTACGGTTACGAAAAAGGGCGGGAAGATTACCGCCAAGGCTAAGGGAAATACCAAGATTGTAGCCAAGGTTACTTTCAAAAAAGACGGCAAGAAGAAAACAAAGAAGCTTTATTGTAAGGTAAAGGTTACCCTGCCGAATTATAAGTACTCCAAGTATGCGAAGATGAGCGCCGAGGAGATCGTTGCCGGTCTGACATTGGAACAGAAGGCAGCTCAGATGCTTCAGCCGGCCTGCTATGAGATCCTTGATAGTGAATTTGGCTGGAGTAACAGTCAGATGAAGGAATATTGCTACGGAAGTGTGTTGTCCCAGATGGGATCATGGCCATATACTACATGGAAGGATTATGTAAACTTCCTACAGGAGGGAGCAGTTGCGTCGAAGGCCGGTATCCCGTTTGTCTACGGACAGGACGATGTTCATGGTGTGAACTATTGCGCAGGCGCGACAATTTTTCCTCACAATATAGGACTTGGAGCCGCGAATGACGAGGATCTGATGTATAAGATGGGACAGGTTACCGCCGATGAAGCGAAGCTCTGTCATATGCTTTGGAACTTCGCACCGTGTGTGGCACAGTCAGTAGATCCAAGATGGGGAAGAACGTATGAGAGTTATGGTTCGAATCTTTCTATCATCAAAAAATTAAGTAAGTCTTATGTGAAGGGCTTGCAGGACAATGGTCTGATTGCGTGTGCCAAGCATTTCTTCGGAGACGGAAATGTTGTCTACGGTACCGGTGAGGAATTGGATGGCAGAAGCCTGATTGATCGTGGTGATGCCAAGCTATCCGATGCCGAGATCGGGGAATTGCTCGGGGTCTATAAGGAACTGATCGATGCCGGTGTGAAGACGATCATGATCTCGCATTCTTCGCTGAACGGTGTTAAAATGCATGAAAATAAAACGTATATTGATAAGATAAAAAATGAGATGGGCTTCAAGGGCTTTATTGTCAGCGATTGGGATTCGATTCA
>JAEEGM010000084.1 GCA_016280325.1 Eubacterium sp.
CGGTCACGGGCAACAGAGTCCCCACCATGGCAAGGATCAAAAGCATCGCGCTCCATCTTCTTATTCTCATGATTCATAACCTCCTGTTATTATCTGTTTTGTTCCGTATTTCGCGGTTTTTATTCCTTCCAAAATAAACAATGCTATTATACACCAAAACACACCCATGTGCAAGGTTTATCTGCCATCACGGCCGCCCACCCGTATGTTTTCATTGAAAAAGAAAACGTAGTATGATAAAATAACAAAGTCGTACACGAATAATCCCATGCGGAGGATATAGATATGAACAACAAACCAACCGAAGAAGCCAAACCAATGCAGGTTTCACGCTTGTGGCTGATCCCTATCGCCGTGGCTATCGCCATTATCCCGCTTATCACCGTGATCCATATCTACGACTGCGGGCTCGAGGAGAATCCCTGGTTTTCAATCGGGGGCAAGCTTTATGATTTCTTTTTGTACTACAAAGCGTTTTTCCTGCGACTCATCGGCGTACTGGTGCTGTTCGCTATGTCCTATCTGCTCTCTTTCGGGGATCGCAGCTTTTTAAAGGAGAAAAAGACCATCGCACCGACCATCGCGATCGGTATCTTCGGACTGGTCTCTCTGCTCTCTGCCATCCTCTCACATGAGAAGGTTACGGCATTTTTCGGAGGATATGAACAGTTTGAGGGTTGGTTTGTCCTTCTTACCTATATCGTTTGTTTCTATATGGCATTCGGATTTGTCCGGACGAAGAAACTGATCTGTTTCCTTCTGGACGTCCTGCTCATCGGTGCCACGATCATCGGAATCCTCGGCACCTTCCAGGCGATCGGACTCGACTGGATTCAGAGCGACTGGGCCAAAACCATCCTGACTCCGGAGTTGGCGGGAGCGATGGATCTTTCCAAGTTCAATATCAAACTGAATTTCGGCCCCGGCATGTCCTATGTCACACTCTATAACCCGAACTACGTTGGTTCGTATGTGGCATTGGTGCTTCCGTATGCTCTGTATCTTGTTCTTCGCGGCGAGAAAATCTGGAGGCGGCTCCTTGCCTCATTATGTTCCGGGCTTCTGATTGTCACGCTTCTCGCCTCCCGCTCGGAGACCGGCATCCTGGGATTGATGATCGGCGCGATCGTCCTCGCAATCCTTTTGGTCGCATACCTGAAGAAAGCCCGTCCGTTTATCATAGCAGGACTGGTACTGATCGCCGCAGGTGTCGCCACGATCGTCGCCCTTCAACCGGGCTTTATCAGCAAGCTTTTCAACGGCACGGAGGAATACTCGATCAGCGCTATGACAAGTGAGGAAAACTCAATTCGGATCACTACCGGCAAGGATCAGGAAATCCTGGTCACACTCGATAAAAATGTCCTGAACGAATCCCACTGGGCATCTTCGCATAAGACACCGGACATTCTGTCTATCAAGGACTCTGACGGAAACGACATTTCCTATAGTATAGATACGCAGGAAAACGCCGTTACGATCCAGCAGGACGGCTACGATCCGTTGAAGTTCCGTGTTGAGTCCATGTCACTGGATTCAAATACCATGGCCACCTATCAAAAAGAATACACACGCCTTACCGGAAAGACCATGGAATACACGGCATCCTCCGAGGATAATTCTGACGTCTTTGAAGACGGGCAAATCGATATCCTCCGAGTGATCGACTGGAATATCGACTGGGTGATGACGCCGATCGAAGGAAAACTGATGATTCTGAACCATTTCTCACGCCTTGACGATCTGAGACCTATTGAGAAAGCCGGCTTTGAAGGAAGCTACTACTTCGCATCACGACGTGGTTATATCTGGTCACGCACACTGCCCCTTTTGACCGACCATCTCTTACTCGGTACCGGCGCGGATAACTTTGTCTTCGCGTTCCCGAATGATGACTACGTCGGAAAACAGTATATGGGATACGACGGGCAGACGATCACCAAACCACATAATATGTACCTGCAGATCTGGGTTCAGGACGGCCTGCCGTCGCTGTTGGCATTTTTATTCCTGTACTTTTTGTTCCTGGTACGCGCTTTTCGTCTGTGCTTCGGCAAAAATAAAGTGGAAGCCGATAAAGGAATCAGCTTCCACAGTTTTACAATTGTTACGGCTGTTGCTACGACCGCTTACATGGTTGTCGGCCTCGCCAATGACTCGACGATCACCGTTGCTCCGATCTACTGGATCCTGCTCGGTGCCGGCTACGCTGCCGAAAGCATGAGCCGTAAACGATAACCGTGTACGGTATTACAACTCATACTTTGACAGGTTGTCATTGATCGTGATGGAGTAACGGTTGAGATCCTCGGAAATACGCGCGATACTCTCTGTCTGCTCGCGAAGTTTGTTACTCTCACCGACGATCTCATCGGAAAGCCCCAGTACCTCGCCGATCGAGGATGCCTGTTCTTCTGTCGAAGCGGCATTTTCTGACGCAAAATCATTAATCTTTTCGATTCCATCCGTAATACTTACAATTCCTTTTGTCGCTTTATCAACGTTCACATGAATCTGATCAAAGGAAGTGTTGGCCATCTTGACGCCCTCGACACATCCCTCCATATCTCTCACGCAGGTCTCCGCGTTGCTGTTGATATCTTCGATGTTCTTTGTGATTCCCTGGATCAACTGACGGATCGTCTCGGTCGCCTCGGTAGACTGTTGAGCCAATACACCGACTTCTGATGCCACAACCGCAAATCCTTTGCCCTGTTCGCCGGCTCTGGCCGCCTCGATAGAAGCGTTCAACGACAACAGGTTGGTCTGCTCGGAAATAGCGTTGATCGTATCGGTAATTCCGGTAATCTCTTCGATGGAGCGGGCTGCTTCTCGAATAATCTCAGCCAGTTCTTCGATATTCTGTCCCAGCACGGTAACATTATTTGTTACGCGTGACATCTCCTCTTTGCCGGCTGCCGAGGACTCCAACATGGTTTGACACAGTCCTCTTACCTCCTCCGCATTTTGCATCAGATCACCGGATGTGGAGGCGAGTTCCGTAGCCGAATGCGCAACCTCATCGATGGAACGGCTCATCACATTCAACGTGCCATTCAACTTCTCGACGGAATCACTCTGATTCTGGTTTGCGTCATGCAGATTCTGTGAGATTTCGTAACACTGTCCGGCACTCGCATTCATGGAGTCCGACATTTCCGTCATCTCGGAAAGCGTCGTACGCATCCCATCGATATAAGAATTCATCTTCTCACTCAGCGTGGTAATCTCGTTATTCCCTTTCGGCTCGATCGTCACGGCAAAGTTACCGTCACTGATATCCGTAACACGTTCTGTTACTGTTGCCACCGGTCCCATCATTCTCGAAATCGAGATAAACAGAATAATTGCAATGATAATCAGCAGACCGACCGCTACGGCAAGCGTAATAATAAGATTCCGAATGATACTGCTTGTCATGAACGAGCGCGGAACCGCGGAAACCACAATCCAGGAGGTTCCTTCGATATCCGTCGCGGAATACATCATGCTTCCTTCATCCGTCGAAGCTGTCTGAACCTTTTCGGCAGTGATGGAGTTCTCTGTATTCAGTGACCCGAGCACCTCATTCAGTCCCTGTATGGTCGGATCCTGACACTCACCGACCTTCTGCCCTGTGATATCACCGGCACTGCTGACAAGAATATCCTTTGTATCTTTATTTACTATGTAAAACTTAGTTTCCTCAGAACTCGATTTAAACTGACCGAGCAATTCAGCCACCTTGTCGAAGTTAATGTCACTACTGAGTACCACATTATCACGAAGCATCACGGCGCATGCCAGACACGTCTTTCCTGTCGATGCGTCCACATACGGCTCCGAAGTGAAGACTTCACCTTTTTTCTCGATAGCTCCCGTATACCATGGCCGATCCGTAAAAACGAAGTCCGCGTCCGGGGTCCAGCCGGAACCATCCAGGAACTTGTTGGCATCTCCATACGCCATGTAGATATCCTGTGAGTCCGGATCAATCTCTGTCAGTTTCAGAAGCATCGCCTGCGCGTCATCATAAGACAGATCCGGTATATTTTTCAAAACATCCCCAATCTGAGCCACACGCTGTTCGACGTTACTCCACCAGTTGTTTACCTGACTGGCGTACGAAATTGACTCCTTACCCAACACCGACTCCGTCAGGCTCTGGATCTTTTTCGTCTGCATGAAAATGCTGACCGCGGTTATCACCACGATAAGCACCGCCACGTACGCGATGATCTTCGCCATCAGTATGGTTTTCAGTTTCTTTCTTTTCTTAGCCATAGTCTACCTCCTAGTTGCTTATGCCCGATTTATTTATCTCTTGATCATACCATGCAGCTCCTGCAAGCTGTGCAACTCACCATTGCCGTGCTCCTTGAGATAGCGGATTCCCTCCGCTGAGGCACGTGCCGCAGCCATGGTCGTCAGATACGGGATCTTCGCCTTGACGGCCGCCTTACGCAGGTAACTGTCATCATGAACACTATCCTTGCCGACCGGTGAATTGATAACCAGATCCACCTCACCGTTCGTGATCATATCACGGGTATTCGGACGGCCTTCATACAACTTCTTGACAAATTCCGCCGGGATTCCCGCCGCTTTGATCAGCTCATAGGTCTGCCCCGTAGCCACGATCTTGAATCCGACATCGTGGAACATCTGCGCCACTTCTACGACCTCTTCCTTGTCCTTACGATTGACGGAGATCATAACCTTACCGGTAAGCGGCAGCTTCGAGCCAACACCCTCCTGAGCCTTGAAGTACGCTTCTCCATAGGACTTCGAAAGCCCCAGCACCTCGCCGGTGGAACGCATCTCCGGTCCGAGCAGAGGATCGACTTCCTGGAACATATTGAACGGGAATGCCGCTTCCTTCACGCCGTAATACGGGATTTCTCTCTCTTTCAGATCATGGATCGGCGACTTTTTGCCTGTGATATCCGCCGTGATGATCTCAGTCGCAAGCGGCACCATACGGATGTTGCATACCTTGGATACAAGCGGCACGGTACGGGATGCGCGAGGATTGGCCTCAAGCACATAGACCGTATCGTTCTCGATCGCATACTGCATATTCATCAATCCCTGTACATGCATCTCCTCGGCGATCTTTCTCGTGTATTCCTTGATGATCTCGACATTTTTCTCGGAAATGTGCACCGACGGAAGTATGCAGGCGGAGTCTCCGGAATGGACACCCGCGAGCTCGATATGCTCCATTACCGCCGGAACAAACGCGTGCCCGCCGTCGGCGATAGCATCTGCCTCGCACTCCATCGCGTGGTTCAGGAAACGGTCGATCAGAATCGGTCTGTCCGGTGTCACACCGACTGCCGCGTTCATGTATTCTACCATGGCATCGTCGTCGTAAACAACCTCCATGCCGCGGCCTCCCAACACATAGGATGGACGCACCATAACCGGATAACCGATCTTACCCGCGATCTCCTTCGCCTCATCCGCGTTGACAGCCATGCCGGATTCCGGCATCGGAATACCGAGCTTGTCCATCATCGCACGGAACTGATCCCTGTCCTCAGCCAGATCGATAACTGCCGGCGAAGTACCAAGGATACGAACACCGTTTTTCTCAAGCTCTGCCGCGATATTGAGCGGTGTCTGTCCACCGAACTGCGCAATAACACCGACCGGCTTCTCCTTATGATAAATACTGAGCACATCCTCCAGTGTCAGCGGCTCAAAATACAGTTTATCCGAAGTATCGTAGTCCGTAGACACCGTCTCCGGATTACAATTGACGATAATTGTCTCGAAGCCCAGCTTTTTCAGAGCCATTGCCGCGTGAACGCAACAGTAGTCAAACTCGATACCCTGACCGATACGGTTCGGGCCGCCGCCAAGGATCATGACCTTCTTGCGATCGTCATTGACCGGATTCTTATCCGGTGCGTTGTAGGTTGAGTAAAAATACGCACTGTCCTCGGTACCGCTTACGTGAACGCCCTCCCAGGCTTCCTCAACACCGAGCGAAAGCCTCTTGTTTCGAATATCTTCTTCCGGCACCTCGAGAATCTCGCTCAGATAGCGATCCGAGAAACCGTCTTTTTTCGCTTTGGTCAGAGCCTCGTCAGACGGAAGACTTCCCTTGCCCTTAGCCAGTTCCTCTTCCTCCTCTACAAGCTCCTTCATCTGCTCGATAAAATAGGTCTTAACATGTGTCAGTTCGTAGATTTCCTCTACCGTCGCACCCTTGCGAAGAGCCTCATACATGACAAAATGCCTCTCGGAGGAAGGATCGATCAGCATCTTCAGAAGCTCATCCTTGCTAAGCGTGTCAAAGTTCTTCACATGCCCCAACCCGTAACGGCCGGTCTCCAGCGAACGGATTGCCTTCTGGAACGCTTCCTTATAGGTTTTTCCGATACTCATAACCTCGCCGACGGCGCGCATCTGTGTACCGAGTTTGTCCTCGATACCTTTGAATTTTTCAAATGCCCAGCGGGCAAACTTGATTACGACATAATCACCATCCGGATAATACTTATCAAGTGTTCCGTACTTTCCGCAAGGGATGTCCTTCAGTGTAAGTCCCGTTGCCAGCATGGCTGATACCAACGCGATCGGGAATCCGGTTGCCTTCGACGCCAATGCCGATGAACGGGAAGTACGCGGATTGATCTCGATAACGATGATACGGTCCGATACCGGATCATGTGCGAACTGTACATTCGTACCACCGATCACCTGTACCGCCTCTACAATCTTGTAAGCCTGCTCCTGCAACTTTTTCTGCGTCTCTTCGGAGATCGTCAGCATCGGTGCCGAGCAGAACGAATCACCGGTATGTACACCCATCGGATCGATATTCTCAATAAAGCAGACTGTGATCTTGTTGCCTTCGCGGTCACGTACCACCTCAAGCTCAAGCTCCTCCCAACCGAGGATACTTTCCTCTACCAGGACTTGTCCGACCAGAGAGGCCTGAAGTCCTCTCGCGCAGACGGTCTGCAATTCTTCTTTATTATAAACAAGGCCACCACCGGCACCACCCATCGTGTATGCCGGACGAAGCACAACCGGATACCCCAATGAATCCGCGATCTTCAGCGCTTCCTCCACACTATAGGCAACTTCGGAGCGAGCCATCTCGATTCCGAGCTCGTTCATCGTATTTTTAAACTCGATACGGTCCTCGCCTCGCTCGATGGCATCCACCTGCACACCGATAACCTTAACGCCGTACTTATCAAGAATTCCCTTCTTGTTCAGCTCCGAGCAAAGATTCAGACCTGACTGCCCGCCGAGGTTCGGAAGCAGTGCGTCCGGACGTTCCTTGTCGATGATCTGCTCGAGTCGGTCAACATTCAACGGCTCGATGTAGGTCACATCCGCGATCTCAGGATCCGTCATGATCGTCGCCGGATTGGAATTGACAAGCACGATCTCATAACCGAGCTTCCTAAGCGCCTTGCACGCCTGCGTCCCGGAATAATCGAACTCGCACGCCTGTCCGATCACGATTGGTCCCGAGCCGATGATCAGTACCTTGTGAAAATCTGTTTTGTTTGACATGAAATAGTCCTCCCTCTAAATTGCTTTCTTAACCGCTTCCGCCGAAACCGGCGTCACGTTTTCAGCCTGCTTTGTCTAACAGGAATTCGACGAACTCATCCCTGGGAAGGGGTTTGGAAAAATAGTACCCCTGTATATAATCACACCGAAGTGAGATAAACTGTGTTAACTGCTGCTCGGTCTCGACACCCTCGACCACAATCTTCATACCGAGCGCCTTGATCATCTTCACCGTATTCTCGATGACGATCTGCATACTCTGTCTGCCGGATTCATCCACCAGCGTTTTGTCGAGCTTGATAATACTGAGCGGCAGCGAAGCGATACGATGAATATTGGAATAACCGGTTCCAAAATCATCCAGCGAGAAGCACACGCCCTCATTGAACAGGTTGTTGATGTTTCTATCCATCACCTGCTGCTCATCGCTGACCGCCGTCTCCGTAATCTCGAGATTCACATCTCCAGCGGAAACATGATGCCGGTCAAAGGTATCCATCACCTCATCAACAAGGTTTTCCTCCATGCACTGCACAACGGACATATTAACCTCAATATAGTGAAGTCCCAACTCGCGGTACTCTTCGCTCGCGATGAATTCGCACACCTGATCCAGCACGATCTGACCGATCTGCAGGATTGCTCCGCTCTTCTCGGCCGCCGGTATAAAAAGATCCGGCGGGATAAAGCCATACTTGTCATCATAAAGGCGGATCAATGCCTCCGCCGTGCGAAAGGCCTGTTCATCTACCGAGTAAATCGGCTGATAATACACCTTGAACTTCCGCTCACGGATGGCCCGCTCCAGGATCTCATCAATCTCAAGCAGGATATCGTAGCGTTCCTTCCTAAATACATCGCGGGCAAAAAAGACCTCGTCTGTGCGGATATTTTTACCGATATCCTCGATGAAATGCATCAGGGAATCCGCGTCCCCGACATCCTTCGGAAACTTCAGCATACATACACTTGGTAACAACTCCACCTCAGTCGTGCCTACGGAGAAGGGCTTTTTCATCATCTCGTGGATCTGCTTCGCGATCGATACAACGACAATCGAAGGCTCATCTTCCTTGAGAACCACGACAAAGCGCCCGTTATGCAGATGATAGATCTCCGCTCTCTCATGAAAGTTTTTGGTATATTCAAACAGCATATCCGACAGGCCGAAGCCAAGCACTTTTTCCTGTTCGAAACTCAATTTCATATGAATCCGCTTGTAATTTGTAACACTGATCAGGATAAGTTTTTTGTTTCGGCTCCGATTCTCCGCGTGATACATCAGATTCATAAACGCGGTAAAGGTGAACAGTCCGGTTTCGTTATCAATCAACTCCTCCGGTCGTTGCACCATCATCAGGATAAAGAGAAGTGCCAACGCTCCGGCGAGCATCTCCACCAAAAGTTCCGGAAGCAAAAACTGCACCACCGATGCCACCATCATGAAACCGATACCGGAAAAGAGCGCCACCCATCGTCCGATATCAAAATACCGCCAGCTTTTCAGCACCTTGACAAGACCGAACGCCACGTAAATTGCCGCCAAAACATACAATATCGGAAACCACGGCCCGCGGGAATAATGCTCCGCCTCATCCAGATAAAAAATGAGCGGCATGCGGAGGTTGATAACCATCAAAACCGTGACAACACTCAGCGGAAGCCATAAGAGTCCCTTCACAAGATACCGGTGTTTCCCGACAAACCAACTGTCCGTAAGCGCTGTACAATACAGAATAAATACAGGCGTCGTCGCGTTGTGCAGCAACAGATACAAACTATGTGCGATGTACTTGGAATACGGATAACCGGCCGAACCGTTGTCGAGCATAACTGCCCAGATATCAACCAGTGTTGTCACGATGGAAAGGCAAAGCAAGACCAGGAAATATCGATTGATATTTCCACGAAGCATTTTTTTATAGATCACGACTGCCAGCAGAATTATCATAACCAATAAGGCGCTGACGTCAAAATAGACCAGTTTCATGCAATGCTATCCTTTTCCACATTCGGTTATCGGGCTCTGTTTGATCAATCGGTTATCAGCTGAGGCCCAGGAGTTTTTCCACACTGACGATACGTACACACAGCGTAAACAGTTCTGCCGCGATCTTCAGATCCTCGATCGGCGGATACGTAGGTGCCACACGGATATTCGAATCCTTCGGATCCTGATGATACGGCCAGGTAGCTCCGGCTTCTGTCATCTTGACACCGGCCTTCATCGCCAGATGAACGATCTTTTTCGCGCATCCCTCCATAGAGTCAAAACTGATAAAATAACCACCCATCGGCTTGGTCCACTCACCGACGCCGAGACCTTTGAGATTCTTTTCAAAGGCGTTCAATACCACTT
The DNA here is from genome assembly GCA_016280325.1 of Eubacterium sp. Taxonomy (GTDB): domain Bacteria; phylum Bacillota; class Clostridia; order Lachnospirales; family Lachnospiraceae; genus Eubacterium_F. The sequence goes on from JAEEGM010000084.1 coordinate 9,878, forward strand.
CAAATTTCGGACGGATTACTGACGCGTGCTTTCTCATATGGTCAACCATTCCGGAGATATCACCGAAGAAACGTACATGACGCAGCTGGTTAACTTTGTCGTGTCCGATCGTCTGATTTTTCAACTGTTTCTTTATATCCTCAAGGTTGTTCAGAGAAGTTGCCAAAGAAGCAATACCGCTGCCCGGGAATGTGATCTTCGAAGTTGAAGCGAACTTGTACACCATGTCCGGGTTGCCGGCTTTCTTACACTCCATCAGGATCTCCGGGATGAAAGCGCGGTCATGGTCATACAGATGATGAATCCCGTACGCGTTGTCCCAGAAGATACGGAAGTCCGGTGCCTTCGGCTTCAACTGTGCGAAGCGGTACACCGTCTCATCCGAATACGAATATCCCTGCGGATTCGAATACTTCGGCGTACACCAGATTCCCTTGATGGAAGCATCCTTTGCCACCAGCTTCTCAACCATATCCATATCCGGTCCGGTCTCAAACATCGGAACCGGGATCATATCAATACCAAAATACTCCGTGATCGCAAAGTGTCTGTCGTATCCCGGAGACGGGCACAGAAACTTCACCTTGTCCAACTTGCACCAGGGAGTATTCCCCATGATACCGTGTGTCATCGCACGGGATACCGTATCATACATCACGTTCAGTGAGGAGTTCCCGTAGATAATGATATTGTCAGGATTGTTCTCCATCATATCACCGATCAGCTGCTTCGCCTCGGCGATACCATCCAGCACGCCGTAGTTTCGACAGTCCGTCCCGTCATCACAGCTTAAGTCCACCTGTGAGTTGAGGACGTCCATCATCCCCATCGACAGATCGAGCTGCTCGCGGCACGGCTTTCCGCGGCTCATATCCAGATGAAGATCCATCTTTTCATAGGTTTCAAATTCCATTTTCAGAGAAGCAAGCTCGTCCTGCAGCTCCTCCTTTGTCATGTCCTGATAAGCTTTCATAACAACTACTCCTTTTTTATATCATTTCTAAAAATCAATGCTCTTCCATATGGTTGCGCTGTTGCGACCGACATGTATGCGAACGCGTCCGTTCTCGGCTCTGCGAACCTCCGTTTTCAACGTGTATCCACCCACGTCCGAATAGATCAGACGAACAATGTTCTGACCATCCTCGACGCCCAGGCGCCAAACCTCAATATCGATATCCCGTTCCTCGCCTTCGACCTGAACGACGGTAAATGCGCATTCATGCTCATCCTGGCGCCCATAGGCAACCAAGCCCGGATCGCTGTTCAGGTAGATCAATGTTCCCGTACGGAACATCTCGTAATCCCGATGGATTCGTATCGTCTCTTTGCAGAAACGAATCAGATCCTTGTCCTCGTGATGCCATGGGTACGTGCGTCGGTTGTCGGGATCCGTCCAACCGCACAAGCCGGCCTCATCTCCGTAGTAAACGGTAGGCGCGCCGCCCCAGGTCATCTGCATCACGACCGCCTGTCGGAAGATCTCCGGATGTATCCCGGCTTCCGCAGCCATCGGTCCGGCAAAGGCCGTCCGTCCGACCATGAAGTTGGTCCTCGTCATAAAACGGGAATGGTCGTGATTGGAAAGCTCATTCATCGCCGCCTGCAGCGAGTGTAGCGGCAGTCTGGCGCAATTATCGGTCATAGCCGCGAAAAACGCATTTTGATTGCCCCTGAGTTCCGGCTTTGAAACATCGCTGTGCTTATCCATACCGGTTAAGAACCAGGTGATCGGCTCCATGAACGCGTCATAGTTCATCACCGTATCCCACTGTGTCCCGTCCAGCCATCCGGAAGGATCTCCGTAGTGCTCTGCCAGGATCAGTGCGTCCGGATTGATACGTTTCACGGTATTGCGAAAATCTGTCCAGAACTTGTGATTAAACTCCGGACTGTGTCCGAGATCCGCTGCCACATCCAGACGCCATCCGTCGACGTTGTATGGCGGCGATAACCACTTGGCCGCAATACGCAAAATGTACTGATGAAGCTTCGGCGAATCCTCATAATTCAACTTCGGAAGGGTATCATTCCCCCACCAGGCATCGTAGTAATCGTTGTTCGGCCACTCACCGCCATCATGGAACTTGAAAAATGTGTGGTAAGGACTTTTTTCCGTCTCATAGGCTCCCGGTTCATATCCACCGGCCTTGTAGTAGATCTTCTCGCGGTCAAGCCACTTGTTGAAAGATCCGCAGTGATTAAACACACCGTCCAGGATTACCTTCATCCCGCGCTTGTGAACCTCTTCCATAAAGCGCGCGAAGTAGGCGTTGCTGGCCTCGAGGTTGGCCGGATCCGCCACACGCTTGATATACTTCGATGCGTGCGCGTTGTTAAAATCCCCTTCCTCCAGGGGTTCTCCGCCATCCCCGGCGATCACCGTCAGATGCGGATCGATAAAATCATAATCCTGTGTATCGTACTTATGATTGGACGGCGATACAAAAATCGGATTCAGGTACAGTACCTCAACTCCCAGATCCTGCAGGTAATCCAGGCGTTTCAGGATACCTGCCAGATCGCCTCCGTAAAAATTGCGAACATCCATCGCCCCGGGATACTCTCTCCAGTTATCGACGTGACGCACATGCTCTCCGATATAGGTATACTCGTCATTTACGACATCATTGTCCTTGTTTCCGTTGGAAAAACGGTCCACAAAGATCTGATACATAACGGCACCCTTCGCCCACTTCGGAATGTGGAATCCGGGGAAGATTGTAAAACTGAAATACGGGTCAATCGTATCCACGTCACCGCGCCGGTTGAAATACACCGTCTCAGTCCCCTTGTTGATCTTGAAAAAGTAGGAGACACGGTTATCCTCAAGCGTAATGCTTGCCTCATAGTAATCGAAGTAGGTGGTTGAACGATTCTCCAACTTATACATCGGGGTATTTTTTCCGTCAACAACCAGGATCGCCTCGTCCACGTCATCCCGACCGACACGAACCCGAACCTTCACCGTCGAGTACGGCTCCGGTTCATCCGGTGTCTGGTAAAGGGCGGTATTGTCCGAGAAAATCGCCATCCGGTTGATCGGCGGACATTTCTCCACGGACGCTTCGCTCTCTTCAGCCCTCTTCAGCGCCGCCGCTTCTCCTTCGTTGACCGCATGCCCATCGACCGATGCTTTGATATCCTCAGCACCGGGTATCGGCAGTTGGTATCTGTTTATCATAAATCCCTCCTACCTGTTTTGCCTGCATCTCACTCTGTTGCTGCCACAGGTTCTTCAAACAACGATTCGAACTCGTCCTTTCCGATACGCTCCTTCTCGATCAACAGATCCGCGATCCGATGGAGAAGATCGATGTTGTCCTTCAAAATTTTCTGTGCCTTTTCGTAGCACTCATCAATAATTCGCTTAACTTCTTTGTCAATCAGCTCGGATGTTCCCTCACTGTAGTTCTTCGTATGTCCAATATCACGGCCGATGAAAACTTCATCGCCGGAGGTCTGATAATTGATCATACCCAACTCATCGGAGAATCCGTACTTGGTCACCATATCTCTGGCAGCTTCCGTTGCCTGATGGATATCCATCGACGCTCCTGTCGTCACATCTTCAAAAACAAGGCTTTCCGCGATACGTCCACCGAGCGAGACTATGATGTTTTGCAGCATCCGCCCCTTGGTCATATACATCTCATCCTTCTCCGGAAGCGGCATCGTATACCCGCCCGCGCCCTGTCCGGTCGGAATCACGGATACGGCATAGACAGGGCCGACATCCGGAAGCACATGGAACAGGATCGCGTGACCGGCCTCATGAAAGGCCGTGATCTTTTTATCCTTGTCAGAAATGATACGGCTCTTCTTCTCCGTACCAATCCCCACCTTGATGAAGGATTTCTTTACATCTTCCTCATTGATGAAAGCACGGTCATCGCGTGCCGCCGAGATTGCGCTCTCGTTCATCAGATTCTCGAGATCCGCGCCGGCAAACCCTGCCGTCGTGCGGGCGATCTCACCGAGATCCACATTGTCCGCAAGCGGTTTATTTTTCGAATGAACACGAAGGATCTCCTCGCGTCCGCGTACATCCGGTACACCGACATAGATCCTGCGGTCAAAGCGCCCCGGTCTCAGGATCGCCGGATCCAGAATGTCAACACGGTTGGTCGCCGCCATCACGATGATACCTTCATTCTCACCGAAGCCGTCCATCTCGACAAGCAACTGATTCAGCGTCTGCTCACGCTCATCATGGCCACCGCCGAGTCCCGACCCCCGTCGTCTCGCGACGGCATCAATCTCGTCGATAAAAACAATACAGGGCGAATTCTTCTTCGCCGATTCAAATAGGTCACGAACACGGGACGCACCCACACCGACGAACATCTCTACGAAATCCGAACCGGAGATGCTGAAAAACGGTACGCCGGCCTCACCGGCCACAGCCTTCGCCAAGAGCGTCTTGCCGGTTCCCGGAGGGCCTACCAGGATGATGCCCTTCGGAATACGCGCTCCGAGCTTGGTATACTTCTCAGGCGCCGCCAAAAAGTCGACCACTTCATCCAACTGTTCTTTTTCTTCATATAGACCGGCCACATCAGCAAATGTCTTTTTCGTTTTTTCATCCGGCGCCATCATCCTTGCGCGGCTCTTGCCGAAGTTCATCATCGAACCGCCACCGCCGCCACCGGCTGCTCCCTGTCCGGAGAGCATCGAAAGCAACAGCAGCATCATGATGAATCCGAAGACATACGGAAGAAGCTGCAGATACCACGGTGTGCGCTCCACATCCTCAATCTGGATCTTCTCCACACCGGCGGCGCGTACTTCCTCAAGCGCCTTGGAAACATCCGGAACATACAGGTATCTTTCTTCCATGCCCATGCCGTTGACGATCAGTCGACCGGTCGGCACTTCGGAATTCTGGCGAACCAGCACTTCGCTGATCCTCTTATCCTTCAAATCCTCCTGAAACTTCGTGTACGTATAAGCGTCCTGTTCCATTCTCCCACTGTATAGCGAGGTTCCCACCAGGATCGCGATCACCGCGATCACCAGGATCAAAAATCCATAACCTCTTGTGCTCATTTTTATTAATCCTCCTTGAACTGCAATTCTCCGATATACGGAAGATTGCGGTATTTCTGTGCATAATCCAGGCCGAAGCCGACCGCGAAGTAATTGTCAATCTCAAACCCCACGTAACGAAGCTCGACATCCGCTTCGTGATTCGCCTTTTTGTCGAGAAGCGTGCACACCTCCATAGATGCCGGGTCGCGTTTATTCAACATGTTCTTCACGTAGAACAGGGTTCGTCCGCTATCGATGATGTCCTCAACAAGCAGCACGTGCTTTCCGGCGATGTTCTGTGTCAGATCCTGATTCAACGTGATCACACCCTGACTTGTCATCCCGTCTCCGTAACTGGAAAGGCTCATAAAGTCTATCGTAACCGGCATGGTCAGGTGCTTCGAAAGCTCACATACAAAATATACGCCACCCTTCAGCACACAGGCCAGATGAACCGTCTTTCCTTCATAGTCCCGGTTGATCTCTTCCGCCAGTTCACAGATCCTGTCCATAATTTCCTGCTCTTCGATGCGCTTTACAATGATTTCTTTCATGTCTTCTCCATTTCCCGCTGTCAATCGGTCCTGGATGGTATCTCCATTCAGATCGCGTCACGCGTGATTTTAAGAATGCGTTTTGTCTTGTCGGTAACCTTGTAGTATTCACTGATCCGATCCGGAAGCGCCCATACGATGTGAGACCCGTCAGCGATTACCTCCTGACTTGCTCTCTCCTCTCTGGGAACTTTCCCGTCAATGTAAAAACGGTTCAGTTTCTTGCGATTGCCATCTCCGTCGATCACGAGATAATCTCCCTCGCAGGGATGCCTCAGCAACAGACCACTCTCTATTCTATCATAATCAATGTATTTCGTATAGTCTTTTTCTTCAAAAAAATCGGTTTTTTTCTTATAAAATGTATCGCGGTCGATCAATTCCGTTGTAAAGCTCGAAAATCCGCTGTTTTTTGGCAGGTGAACCTGACCCGGAACAGGGATGTTCATCCCCGGGACAGACATCTTTTCCGGCTCATCTGCACCGGTCCCTTCGCTCTTCTCATCAACGGATGCTCCTTCTTCCGTCTTCGCCGGCATGACCAGATCGATTCCGTCATAGGTGCTTACTGCGAAGCAACCACCCGGAAGATCGGCACGTCGACCCGGCACTTTTTTCTTCAGGAGATCATCTAACTGTTCATAATGCTTCCGACTGATGTCCTTAAGCCCGATCACGATCTGCGAAAGCATCGCACGAAGATACATGGTCTGATTTGCCTCAGACATCCGGAAATAGATCTCCCGACTTATCGATACGCGGAGTTCACGTTCCATAGCCTCGCGGCGCTCGAATTCCCGGTCTTTTTCGATCAGCGCCTCAATCTCAGGGAGGTCCTTCTGTAAGTGGCAATACCATTTTTCCATATCCCCCGCCAATGCGGCGATATGGGCCTCCGCCTGAGGAAAGATCGCTTCCGCCAAAGGAAGCAGTTCTGATCGTATTCTGTTTCTCGTATGTGCCGGATCTGAATTTGTCGAATCCTCCACATAAGTTATATTATTCTCTTGTAAATATTCTAATATCTCTTTTTTCGAAGCGAAGAGCAGTGGACGGATCCGGTTCTTCCTCTTGGGTTCCATTCCGACCAGTCCCACCGGACCGGACCCCCGAAGAAGATTCATCAGCACAGTCTCTGCCTGATCCCCTCTGTGATGAGCGAGTGCGATTGCTTCGGCATTTCTCTCCCTACAGACTTCCTCCAGTTCATGATAACGAAGCTCCCGTGCCGCCTCTTCGATAGAGATGCTGCATTCGTAAGCATAATTCGGAACATCGACGTGACAGACCACGCAGGAGCACCCTGCAGCAGTCGCCACCTCACAGGAGAAGCGCGCGTCGCGGTCCGCTTCTTCACCCCGGATTCCATGATGCACATGAACAGGAATCAGCGAGATTCCGTACTCTTTGGAAATGTTTGACAATAAACTAAAAAGACAGACAGAATCGGCTCCGCCGGATAACCCTACCACCAGGGTCTTCACTCCGTCCAGTAGATTCTCTCTGTCAATATACGCCCGAAACCGCTTCGGTAAATCTGAGCCCTTCACCTGCTTTCCTCCCTAAAAAAGTAAGACAGCGGACATCATTCGTTGTCCGCTGCTTTAAAAATAATCTCATCATCATAGGCAAGTCCGAACTTCTCGCGTGCCACATCCTCGATGTAAGCATCCGTCTTCATATACTCCGACTTGCTCTCTATCTCTTCCCGCTGTTCCTCCAACTGCTTCTTCCTGGCTTCCAGCTCGGTCTGTTCAGCTGACAACTTCTTGCAATTGGCTGACAACGTATATCCCTGCACGCCCATCGTCACCACAAAGATCACTACAAGGATCACTACCAAATATAAACTGGTGCGACGCCTGCGCGTTTTATTCACTTTTTTCAAGACGTCACCCCCATTCATTCATAATTATAGGCAATTTTAACTAAAAAGTCAAGAATTATCTGACATTTTTTATAGATTTTTATACATTTCCGCGGCAGCTTCTTTTTTTACGGTTTCCTGTACGCTCACAACCTCGACACGCGTACGTCTGTCGCCGAAGGCGATCTCGATCACATCGCCCACCTTGACGTCGTAGGAAGCCTTGGCCACTTTGTCATTGACGCTGATACGCCCGGCATCACACGCCTCGTTGGCAATGGTACGCCGTTTGATCAGGCGGGAAACCTTCAGATACTTATCCAGTCGCATTTTCGTACCTCCCTGCCATCACTTCAGCGGGCTTCCGGTCAGCTTCTCATAGCCCTCCAGATAGATTGCGATCGTCTTGTCCAAAACATCCTGCGGAAGTGTCCAATCGTGATTGCCGTCGTTTTCCTTCAACCAGTCGCGGGCAAACTGCTTATCAAAGGACGGTTGGCCATGTCCCGGCTCATAACCGTCAAGCGGCCAGAAACGGGAAGAATCCGGCGTCAGCATCTCATCCGCCAAGACGATATTGCCCTCCTCATCCAAACCGAACTCGAACTTGGTATCGGCAATGATAATTCCCTTTGTATACGCGTAGTCGGCGCATTTTTTATAGAGAGCGATCGTATAATCACGCAGTTTCTCCGCATATTCACGTCCCTTGCCAGGAAAAGCCTTCTCCAGATGATCGATGCTCTGCTCAAAAGAGATATTCTCGTCGTGCTCTCCGATCTCAGCCTTGGTGGACGGCGTATAGATTGGCTCCGGAAGCTTATCGGACTCCTTCAGGCCCTCCGGAAGTGCGATTCCGCAGACCGTTCCGTTTTTCTGATAGCTTGCCCAGCCGCTGCCGGTGATATAACCGCGGACGATACACTCGATCGGAAGCATCGTCAACTTGCGGCACAGCATCGAGCGCCCCTCAAAGCGGTCCGTCCGGAACCCTTCCGGCATATCGGCGGTATCCACCGACACCATATGATTCGGCATGATATCGGACGTAAAATCGAACCAGAACTTGGACATCTGCGTCAGAACCCGCCCCTTGTCACGAACCTCGTTATGCAAAATCACATCAAAACAGCTGATGCGATCGGTACAAACCATGATCAGCGTATCTCCGTTATCGTAAATCTCACGAACCTTGCCCTCAGCAATAGGTTTTGGTGTGTCACTCATGAAAAATCCTCCTTTATATATGAAAAGATAATCTTATTTTATTACAAAAATGTAAAAAACGCAAATAATTCTTTAATTTCCTTGACAAAATCCTTGACAAATGGCGCAAAAAGGCGTATAAATATGTATGTAAGGTCGTTTCGGGCGTAACAAAAATGAAATTTGTTACAATTGAGATGGCAAAAGAAAACAAATTATTATAAGTCGAGGAGGACTATACCAATGAACAAGACTGAATTAGTTGATGCAATCGCAAAGCAGGCAGACCTGACCAAGAAAGATGCCGAGGGTGCTCTTAAGGCATTCATCGACACTGTAACCAAGGAGCTTAAGAAGGGCGGAAAGGTTCAGCTCGTAGGCTTCGGTACTTTCGAGGTTGCTAAGCGTGCAGCACGTGACGGCGTTAACCCGCTTACCAAGGAGCCGATGCACATCGCTGCTTCCAAGGCACCGAAGTTCAAGGCTGGTAAAGCTCTTAAAGAGGCTGTTAACAAGAAATAATTTCTAGCAGCACAAATGCGAAATAAAACAAAAAGTCCACTTGCATGCAGGTGGACTTTTTTTGATACAGTTGAGCCTGACATGTCGACTCATTATGCAACGCGCGAGTCCTGACATGCCGACTCGGATGCAGAGCATCCTCGTGACACGTCAGGCTCACATGAGCCATAAAAGTGCCCGCTTGCATACAAGCATGCAGCGGGCATTTTTCTGACTCATTCTCGCGCTGATAACGCGCTCTCTTCCTCTTCCAGCTCGCGATATGCCACCTTGCCGACCAGCGTCTTCGGCAGCTCATCCCGAAACTCAATCTCTCGCGGCATCTCATACTTCGCCAGATGCTTGCGACAATATGACAGGATCTCCTCTCTCGCGACATCATCCGCCGGCACACCCGGCTTCAACATGATAAAGGCCTTAACTGCCTGCATACGGTACGTATCCGGCACACCGATCACACAACTCATCTGTACCTTCTCATGTGCATCCAGGATATTCTCCAACTGCGCCGGATAGATATTATATCCGGAGGATACGATCATCCTCTTTGCTCTTCCCTTGAAGAAGATGAACCCCTCGCTGTCCATCAAACCGAGATCTCCCGTATATACCCAGGTCAAACCGTCCTTATGCTCGCGAAGCGTCACCGCCGTCTCCTCGGGATTGTCCATATACTCCTTCATTACCGTAGGGCCGGCCAACAGGATCTCTCCCTCCTCACCGTATGGCAGTTCCTCATCGGTTCCCGGCTTGACGATCTTGATATAGGTATCGGAAAACGGCAACCCGATACTTCCCTCCTTAAACATATGCGGTGGCGTCAGACAGCAGGCCGTCACCGTCTCCGTTGTTCCGTATCCTTCGCGTACCATCACGGCACTCTGATGGTCGTTCAAAAAACGGTCCAGCTTCTTTTTCAACTCGATTGAAAGTGAATCCCCTCCGGAGAATACACCCTTTAAGAAGTTCAGATTCGCGCCGTCCATCGACTTGATACGAAGCAGCGCCTCATATAATGTCGGCACACCGGCGATAAAATTACATTTGTACTTGGTGATCAGTTTCGCGTAGCTCTCTGCCGTAAAGCGCGGCACCAGAATGCAACGTCCGCCCTGCGTCAGCATCGTATGGATGCAGACACCGAGTCCGAAACCATGAAAAAGCGGCATAGCCGCCAGCATCTTGTCACCGGGACGAAACATCGGATTGGCCGATACCACCTGCGCACTGAGCGCGTTGAAGTTCATGTTGGTTAAGACAATTCCCTTGGTCGTCCCTGTCGTTCCGCCGGAATACAGGATTACTGCGGGATCCTTGGCATGCGAACGCACCTTATAATTATAGAAACAGAATCTCCCGAGACGGATAAAATCTTTCCACCGGATCACCGGCGCATCGGACGGAATCTTGATCTTGCGCCCTTCTGTCAGCATATAACCGGCCTTCAGCGGCTTGGTCAACTCATCCTTCACACTGGCGATGATGATGTTTACCACCTGTGTATTGGCACGTATATTCTCGAATTTACTATAAAACTGATCCAATGTGATCGCCGTCACGGAATGCGACATATTCAGGTAATTCTCAATCTCCTTCTCAGCCGAAAGCGGATGGATCATATTGGCCACCGCCCCGATCAGATTCACCCCGTACAGCATAAAAATAGCCTGCGGACAGTTCGGCATCGCGATCGTAACGCGATCTCCGGCACGAACACCGATAGTACGAAGTGATCTCGCACACTTATGGATCTCCTCGATCAGCCTTTTGTAGGTTGTCGATCTCCCCATAAAGTCAAAGGCAACATAATCCGGATACTTCTCTGCCACCTGCTCGATCATCTCATACATGGTTCCCTCAAAGTAGGGGATGGAAAGCGGAACCTCTCCCAGATGCTTCGCCCACGGCGTCTTCGCTGTGATCGTTTTGTCGTTCCATTTACGTTTTACTTCACTCACTTTTCTACTCCATTCATATTAGTATAGTAATATTTTTATCGTAATTGTGCGATATATGTCACTTTCTACTTGTCTTGCCCTTTTCCTTCCGGTGTAGCTTTTCATCCAACCGATACTCCAGTTCTTCCGGATGCTCCAGCAGATACTTGAGCAGTTTGACGGACTTTGAATAGTAATATCCGTCAGCCAGACGCTCATCAATCGTCAAACCGAGATCCACGCTCGTCTTCATCGTAACATTTCCCTTCTGATCGAAGAACGGCCTCTTTTTGATCTGACCGATCACAACAAAGATCGAATTGGTTCCCCAGTTGGACAGATGATGATAACCGCCCTTCATTCCGATCGAACCGAGGTTTGTCAGCATAACGGTAGAATACCCGGGATCGCCCTTGGTAATTGAGGGAAGCACCAAGCCATGTCTCTCAAAAAAGCAAAGTGCGCGAACAATCGCCCTTCCGATGAATCGCGGTACTTTTCTGAAGATATCGATAGTTTCCACGGCATCTCCGCCGCCCCTTCTGGCCTCATAGATCTGTCGGCAGATCATGTCATGGATCGTCTCCAGCGTATCCGCGCGTACCACATCGATGAAGGCGAGCCCCTCATCGCTGGAGTCCTCAAACCGTTTTTTTACGGTAAAGGACGCCGAGATCTGTGTCCGGTGGTAGATCGAACCGCACTTGATATACCGGTTCAGCTTCGGTCTCAGCACCAGTGTCTTCATCATCGCCGCTGTGATCAGCTGAAACATCGTGTAACGATAGGTCGGATTCTCGGCATTTTTCTTCTCCAAAAATGCCGTCGCCGCCTCGAGATCGACCATCTCCGAGATGTAGCCTTCGTTGTCTGTTCTCTTGGGATAGATAAAGGGCATCACGAAGTGTATGGCATCCAGATCCCTCAGTAATTTTCCGTCAAAACGGTCTCCCCATTTTCTCATGATTCTTCTCCTTCTCCTTTACGGGAACTCAGTTCCTTTGCTATTTCCATCAATTTCTGATCGGTAAGTATGTATTTTGCGCGGAATATCAAAACCGCGATGATCAGCAAAACCGTCGGTCCAAGTGTCATTACCAGGCGAAGTCCGACAACGGATTCATCACCGATCGTCGCCATATTCCCGACATTGTCCATCTTGTCAACAAGTGCCGTATAATTCAGCACGCCGTCACTCTGGATATTGAATACTGTCAGGCAGATCGATGCCACGAGGGCCGCCAATCCGGAAGCCAGCTTCACGACAAAGGTCTGCATCGAGAAGATCACACTCTCATCACGGTGATTGTTCTTCAATTCACCGTAGTCGACGGTATTCGCTAAAAATACCGTGACAATGACATTCAGGATTCCCACACCGGACATGATCAAAAATCCCGGCACGAAGAACACAAAAACATTGGTCATGCCGCTGAGCGCCATCGCCAACAACACGAAGTATCCGACGATCTCGGCCACGGCACAGATGTAGAAGACTTTCAGCGTTGTGAACACCTTTCTGAGAAGCGGAAACATGATCATCATCGCCAGGATCTGCATGCCGCCGACAAAGGTGTTGAACAGTGTATAATCCCCCTGCCAGTTCGCTCCACCGAGATCGTACTTGAAAAAGTAGATCAGAAGATTCGACGTGATATATAACGCCGTATTGACTAACACGATCGTGATAACGATCGTCATCGCCTGGTCGTTCCGGATCAATGCCTTGAACATCTCACCCACGCCGGGCGTCCGGACATCGACGGTCGATTTTTCCTTGATACAGATACATGTGATCAGGATGAACAGAATAAACAGAACGCCTACCGCCACGGAAAACCACTTAAATCCGAGTCTCTCCACCTCCAATGTGGAATGCATATCCAGATTCAACGTGAGATTACTGCAGAGCATCGCTCGATAAAATGTGTCGTGATCAAAATACAACGCGAGCGCCGCCACACCGCTGTCGACACTGTCCATCGCGAATTCTATCGCGTTGTTTCCGTCCTCCTTTTTCACATTTATGGCATCACCGAACGCAAGCGTATAGTCGGTATTCGAATTGGTAAACGCTACATAAGGATCGCCGGTGGCTTCATCGATATTTCCCTCAAACGCGCGTGCCACGCCGGTCACGGAAACCTTGATATCCGCATTCACAAGGCTGGTCTTATTCTCCGTCGGATTGCCGTTTTCATCTCGCTCAATCATATACGCGGTAAACTGCGTATTGCTCGGATCAAATGTCTTCGTTATGGCGTCCGTGGAGTTGGCATCAAACTTCCCGCCGATCGTCGCCACGGCCACAACCGTCACGATCGTGATCAGCGCTGACCCCACACCGGCACAGGATCTTGCCAAAGCCGACAGTCCCTCTCGCTCCCTTCCCGACTTCGTGAAGGCCGGCACCATCGACCAATACGGAATATCCATCATGGTGTAGGTGACACCCCAGAGAATGTACGTGATCGCCGCGTAAGCGATCAGACCGCCACCGTCCAGAGAAGGCGGTGCCGAAAACATCAGCACCAGCAATACGGCATTGGTGATTGTTCCGATCATCAGCCACGGTCGGAACTTCCCCCAACGCGTCTTGGTCTTGGCTACGACGACACCCATGATCGGATCGTTGAACGCGTCAAAAACACGCGCCACCAGGAGAATAATCCCCATAGCAATCGTGTTTACGCCCATGATGTCCTGAAAATAGTACAGGATATACGATGCCGAAAGCATGTAGACCATGTCTTTGCCGACCGCTCCGATACCGTAAGCTGCCTTTTCCCGCAGCGTCAAAGACTTTTGTTTACCCATGATATCCCTCCAAAAAATATTCTATGTCAATTCTCTCATACATTTCGCTCTTCGTCAATCAAAAGTTGATTATTATAAAGTTGATTATTGAAATAAAAGGTGGTATAATAATAAGGCTGCTAACCAAAACCATGCTTCACGGCATATGATTAGGAGGTTGCACACCTGATGAATACGGAAAAAATGAAAGGGATCCTGTCCAGTTATCTGCGCTGGCCGCTGGTACTGGGACTGATCCTGATCGTCATGGATATACACATCTACACACTGGATCCGAACATTGCGCTCTACACGACCATCTACGTAGGCGCCTACCTGCTTTTCGCATTGCTTCTCTTTTTGATCAAGCGGCGCACCGTCCTTCGGGATCTTGTGACATACGCAATGCGTTTCCACGTCGCAACCAGGAAGCTCGCCGAGGGCCTCGAGATGCCAATGTGTATCATGGATTCGAACTATGTCTCGATCTGGAACAACGACAAATTCCGGAGCACCTTTGCCTCCGAGCTTGGAAAGCGCTTCAACATCACGGAAGCCATTCCCGAGATTGACATGCGAACGATGCCGGCAGATGACGACACACCCGCCGATATGCATTTTCATGTAAATCAGACCTATTACCATGCCATCATCCGGCAACTAAACGTGGATCATATGCTGGAGGGTGGACCGAAGGTAAAAAGAGAACTGGCCCGCCGCGCTCATCATATCGGGATCGAGGGGCAGCTCTACGTCCTCTATATCCAGGACGAGACCGATCTGGTACGGGTTCTGCAGGAAAACTACGATCAGCGACTTGACATCGGCCTGCTCTATATCGACAACTACGAGGAAAGTCTGGACGCCGTGGACGATGTTCGTCGCGCGCTCCTGATCGCCCTCGCTGACCGCAAGATTAATAAATACATGCTTCAGCACGACGCGATCATCCGTAAACTTGAGAAGGATAAGTACATTTTTCTGCTGCAGCACAAGTATCTGGCCGAGATGCAGGCAGACAAGTTTTCGCTGCTTGAAGATATCAAAACCATCAACGCCGGTGTGGCCGAGGAAACCTCCATCACCATCTCGATGGGTATCGGCTCTCAGGTAGACACCTACCGCAAACGCCAGGAATACGCGAGATCCGCGATCGATCTGGCACTTGGACGCGGTGGGGATCAGGTCGTGATCAAGACCAAGGACAACACCCTCTACTACGGAGGAAAGAGCATCGAGCAGGAGAAAAACACCCGCGTCAAGGCTCGTGTCAAGGCCCATGCGCTTCGAGATTCCATCGAAGTTGCCGATCGCCTGATCATCATGGGGCATAATATGCCGGATGTTGATGCCATCGGAAGTGCGCTCGGAATCTACCGAATCGCCACCGATCTCGGCAAACCGGCCAGGATCGTTGTCAACAGCGTAACATCGGCGCTTGAGCCGTTGCTTCGTCTCTTTAAAGGAAATAAAGACTATCCGGAAGACCTGTTCCTCACAGCCGGACAAGCGGCCGAATACGTCGGAAACGGACAGGGCGTCCTCTTAGTCGTGGTGGATGTCAACCGACCTTCCTACACGGATGCGCCGACTTTGATCGAGAAGGTATCCTCGATCGTCGTGATCGACCATCACCGTCAAACCGGTGAGACTTTCACGAATCCGACGCTTTCCTATGTTGAGCCTTTCGCTTCTTCCGCCTGTGAGATGGTCGCCGAGATCATCCAGTATTCCGGCGACGAGGTACACCTGAAAACACTGGAGGCGGACGCTCTCTACTCCGGCATCATGGTTGATACCAACAACTTCATGAACAAGCCCGGCGTACGAACCTTCGAGGCGGTGGCATTTTTACGAAGAAGCGGTGCCGAGATGATCCGTATCCGCAAGATGTTTAGAACGGATCTCGAGGAATACAAGGTGCAGGCAGAGGCCGTGCAAAACATGAGCCTTTTCATGGACGCTTACGCGATCGCCCCCTGCCGCGCGGACAACTTCCCGGATCCGACTATCATCGGTTCCAAGATCGCCAATACATTTTTGGATATCCAGGGAGTAAAAGCGTCCTTCGTATTAACGGAATACAATGGAAAGATCTATATCAGCGCCCGTTCGATCGATGAGCTGAATGTTCAGCTCGTCATGGAACGACTCGGCGGTGGCGGCCACATCAATATGGCTGGCGCGCAGTTGACCGATTGCACACTGGAAGAAGGTGTCGAAAAGGTCAAGGAAGTATTAACGGAGATGAGGAAGGAAGGTGACATTGATTGATCATCACATTATTTGGAAACGACAAAACAATCGAGAACGAAGATGATATCGCAGGAATCGTTGATGATATCAAGATATGGGCAGAGGCCAAGCAAAAGACGATTCTCATGGACGCTTATTCGTTCTCCCTTTGCCACGCGGACAACGTCTCGGATCCGACCGCCATCTGCTCCGGTATTGCCAATAACTTCTTGGAAACAGAGGACGTAATAGCGTCCTTCGTACTAATGGAATGCAAGGAGAAGATCTATATCAGCGCCCGTTCAACCGATGAGCTGGATGTTCAGCCCTTCATGGAGCAACTCGGCGGCAGTGGTGATGCTAACACGGCAAGCGCACAGCTGACCGATTGCACACTGGAAGATGGGCTTAGGAAACTCGTAAAAATATTGCCGGAGAAAAGAAAGGAAGGTGACACGGATTGAAAGTCGTACTGTTTGAAGACGTCAAGTCTCTCGGAAAAAAAGATGATATCGTGGAAGTCAGCGATGGCTACGCAAGGAACTTCATCCTGAAAAAGAAACTGGGCGCAGAAGCCACACCCAAAGCGCTCAACGATCTGAAATTAAAAAAACAAAACGATGAGAAAGTTGCGGCCGAGAAACTCGCGCAGGCGCAG
>JAEEGM010000085.1 GCA_016280325.1 Eubacterium sp.
AGGTGAGCGAGATCTTCTTCCTTCATTCCGATACCGGTATCGATCACCTGGAAGCGCAGGATGATACTGCCGCGATTGACAGGTTCAAAGTCAACATTCAGTGTGATGGAACCGCTCTCCGTGTACTTAACGGCGTTGGTAAGGAGATTCAGTACACACTGCTTGATGCGGATCTCGTCACCGAAAAGCATATGCGGTAATTCGTCGTTGACATTGATAAAAAAGTTCAGATTCTTCTCTTTGACACGTGAGGAGACCATATTGACCAGGTCGCTGATGGAAGAGGACAGATCGTACTCGACCGGTATGATCTTCAGGCGATCGGCATCCAAACGTGAACTGTCGAGAAGGTCGTTAACCAGAGACAGAAGGGTACGGCTGGAGTCTTTGATCTCCAGTGCGTAACGCTCGATCTGCTTGTTCTCGGACTCGCGGATGATGATCTCGTTCATACCCATGATCGCGTTGATCGGCGTACGGATCTCGTGAGAGACCGTCGATAAAAATGAACTCTGCGCGTCGTTCGCCGCTTTGACGACAAGGAGATCGTTGAATACCCGGATACTCCGACTCATATCCCGACGAAGGATAAACGTGTGGAACATGAGGTAGGAGACCAGGATCAATATCATCAATACCATCAGCATCAGCATCGTATTCTCCTCAACCGTGGAGTTGGATTCCTCCAGTTTGCGGATACGATCCGTGATGGAGAGGAGATGCTCAAACAGTTTTTTGTTATTGTTGTGAACGGCGATGAATTCTTTGTCCAGGCTGATCATCTGAGTGAGAAGACCACGGCTCTTATTGATCATCGGCAGGAGTTCCTTCATCTGTGTCAAATAATGAGAGGATGCCCACTGTTTGTTGCGGGACATCGTGTCTACATCGGTTTCAATATTCTGCTGAAGGGTTCGAAGAGAACCGTAGATCTTCCAGCTGGCATTGTTGTCAATCTTTCCTTCCAGAACGCCGGAGGTATAGTCGGAGACACGGCTTGTCTGCGCGTACAGGATTTCCAGGTAATCCGTGATCGAGAAATCTTCGGCGAGATCCGTCGACAGCGAGGAAACACGAGAGTAGAGAAGCGTGTCGTTGATAGCGTATTCATTGTAGAGCCCGTGCGCCGTGCTGTAGCCACGCTCACTACTGATGGAAAGCAGCTTTTTGTAGTTGCTCATTAGTCTGTTGATATCGCGCGTGATATTGTTGATGTCGTTCCTGGTGGAAGGCGTGTAAACATTGTCCATCGCCTCCTCCGCGGACTCACGCATGGATGTGAATGCTTTTTCAATATCGGTAAAGCCCTTCTCGGAACTGTAGTAGCTTTCATCCATATTGCTGATCTCGTACTGACAACTCGTGATCGTATTCATCTGATTCAGGATAGTGCTGTTCATGTTGGAACGCCAAAGCGTAAATACAGCCATGGCTCCGATAAAGATAAGAGAAATGATGGCAGCAAAACCAAGCAGGCGAATCTGCCCGCGTATACGTTTGAGAAAGCTATCGTTCATGGTGAGAGAATGTGCCTTTTCGTCTGTTTCTTTCACTGTGTGATCCTCCCGGAATATGGTAATCACCCGTTCAGGTTGATGTCTTTGATATCGGTGTATTCATCGAGGCTTTCCTCGATCTTTTCAAATTCTTCGAGTCGCTTTTTGGTTTGGAGACAAAGCAATGTGACAAGAACGATGGTTACGATCATCACAAAAGCGGAAATGATCAGGTAGATCGTTCGCAAGGTGTGGTTGTCCGAATTCAATGCATCCTCAGGAATCGTTGAGGTGACACGCCAGCCGTTGACACAGGCGTCGGAAGAGATGACGTTTCCTTTAAGTTCGATCGAAAGATGAGAGGAGTTCTCGATTGCCTGAGCCAGGTCATCCGTCAGCTTTCCACTTGCCATCTCGTTCTCGTCACCGGAGTAGATGATGCGGTGATCCGGCGTGCTGATGTGCATTGTCATATTGAAGTTTTCTTCCGCGTCGTAGAAGAGCGGCTCGAGACTCTCGCGGAGAATGGAGATCACCACGATGGAACTCGGATTGATCATTTTTGAATAGTAGATACGCGAATAGTCAGTCCCGTGCCCGGTCAGGAAATTCTGCGAGTCACGATCACTGAGGTCGGAAAACACTTTATAGAGTTCCTCGCCCTTGAAGGCTTCCGCGGTCTTGGCGTCAACCTGCCCGAGCGTAGTGCCGTCCTTGAAGACAACCGCACAGTCGCAGAAGTCGTCCAAAGCGGTATATTCGCCCAGTGTTCTTCCGAGTGTGAGCTCCTTCTGGGCCTGATCTCCGCGGTTGAGCTTGGTGTTCGTCCGGCTGTAGGAGACGAACTGATCATCCGTAGCGATCTGATTACCGATACGCATCATACGTTCAAAGTGTTGGTTGACGTTCTCCTTGATCTCGCTGTTGGTGGAAGCGAGAAGACTTGTTGCCGTCGAGGTCACCATCTTGTCCAACGATAAAAATGTGTTGACAAAAGCGAACACAAATTGCAGGATCAAGAGAATAGCGCCCATCAAAACAATGATTGATAAAAAGCGTTTATACAGCTGCTTCATAGTGGCATCTCCTTTATTCTGGCAAGTATAACCTGATGTATTTGCATCGTGCTTTCTTATTATACAGTATATGATAAAAAAATCAAAGGGAAAAGAAATGGTTTTGTAAAAAAATGAGAAAACGAGAGAATCAGAAAGAATACAAAAGAAACAAAAAGAATATAAAGCGATTTGTCGGTATTTGTCTGTTGCATTTTTTCCGTTTAATGATATGATAGGTAATGAATTTTAGCACTCGTATCATCTGAGTGCTAACAGAACAGAAACTAAAATCGTTATACGATTCAAGAAAGGAAGGATATGTTATGAAGTTAGTACCTTTGGCAGATCGTGTCGTACTCAAGCAGCTCGACGCGGAGGAGAAGACAAAGTCCGGTATCGTACTGCCGGGAACCGCACAGGAGAAGCCGCAGCAGGCAGAGGTTGTTGCTGTCGGACCGGGCGGCATGGTTGACGGCAAGGAGGTAGCAATGCAGGTGAAAAAGGGAGAACAGGTGATCTATTCCCGTTATGCCGGTACCGATGTGAAGCTTGATGGCGAAGAGTATGTGATCGTCCGTCAGAGCGATATTCTGGCAGTTGTAAAGTAAAATCGGTGTGAGCCTATTTTTAATGATAACAAGGGAGGTAATGTTAAAATGGCTAAGGAAATCAAGTATGGTGCTGACGCGAGAGCAGCCCTTGAGAGCGGAGTAAATCAGTTGTCCGATACCGTCCGCGTGACGCTTGGACCGAAGGGTAGAAACGTGGTTTTGGATAAGTCTTACGGTGCACCGCTGATCACGAATGACGGTGTGACGATCGCGAAGGAGATCGAGCTTGAGGACGCTTTTGAGAATATGGGCGCGCAGCTTGTGAAGGAAGTTGCGACCAAGACAAACGATGTGGCCGGTGACGGTACGACGACTGCGACCGTTCTCGCACAGGCTATGATCAATGAGGGTATGAAGAACCTGGCTGCCGGTGCCAATCCGATCATTCTTCGCAAGGGTATGAAGAAGGCCACGGATGCGGCTGTTGAGTCCATCAAAAAAATGAGCTCAAAGCTTTCCGGCAAGGATCAGATCGCCAAGGTTGCCGCTATTTCAGCCGGCGACGAAGAGGTAGGACAGATGGTTGCCGACGCGATGGAGAAGGTGACCGGCGACGGTGTCATCACCATCGAGGAGAGCAAGACCATGAAGACCGAGCTGGAACTCGTGGAAGGTATGCAGTTCGATCGCGGTTATGTTTCCGCCTATATGTGCACCAATATGGACAAGATGGAGGCAGAGCTCGATGATCCGTACATCCTGATCACCGACAAGAAGATCTCGAACATTCAGGAGATCCTGCCGCTTCTGGAGCAGGTGGTGCAGCAGGGCGCAAGACTTCTCATCATCGCTGAGGATGTTGAGGGTGAAGCACTCTCGACACTTGTCATCAATAAGCTTCGTGGTACCTTTAATGTGGTTGCTGTCAAGGCTCCGGGGTACGGCGATCGCCGCAAGGAGATGCTGAAAGATATCGCCATCCTGACCGGCGGTGAGGTAATCTCGGATGAGTTGGGACTGGATCTCAAGGAGACCACCATGGCTCAGCTCGGACGCGCGAAGTCTGTTAAGGTTCAGAAAGAGAACACCATCATCGTCGACGGTGAGGGTAAGAAAAAGGATATCAAAGATCGTGTTGCTCAGATCAAGACTCAGATCGATGAGACTACCTCTGATTTTGATCGTGAGAAGCTGCAGGAGCGTTTGGCTAAGCTTGCCGGCGGTGTGGCTGTGATCCGTGTCGGTGCGGCTACCGAGACCGAGATGAAGGAAGCCAAGCTTCGTATGGAGGATGCGTTGGCTGCTACACGCGCAGCTGTCGAGGAAGGCATCATCGCAGGTGGTGGTTCCGCTTATGTACATGCGATCAATGATGTGGAGAAGGTTGCTTCGAAGCTTGAGGGCGATGAGAAGACCGGCGCGAATATCATTCTGGCCGCTCTGGAAGCTCCGCTTCGTCGTATTGTTGAGAATGCAGGACTCGAGGGCTCGGTTATCGTTGACCGCGTTCGCAATGAAAAGAAGGGTGTCGGTTTCGACGCTTTGAGTGAGCAGTATGTGAACATGGTTCAGTCCGGTATTCTGGATCCTGCCAAGGTTACAAGAAGCGCTCTTCAGAACGCAACCAGCGTAGCGTCAACACTTCTTACTACGGAGTCTGTGGTTGCCAATATCAAGGAAGATACACCGGCTATGCCTGCAGGAGCAGGAATGGGCATGGGAATGTAATCCGGCTTCGGTATAGGAGATAAAAAATGGAACAAGCCTATTGTGAGTGGTCCGTCAAACGGAAAAAGACTGTCATGACTACGATCCTGAAGATTATCGCGATCCTGGTTGTGGTAGCACTGTGCCTTTCGACGATGCTGTTCACGTGGTTCGCCGTTCTGGGTGTGGCTGCCGCGGGACTTCTGATCTGGTACTGGCCTCGTTTTGATGTGATGCTGGAATATGTATATTGCGACGGCCAGCTGGATTTTGATCAGATTTTCGGCGGAGAAAAGAGAAAAACCGCGCTCAGGATCGAGATCGAGGACGCGGATGTGATAGCTGCCAACGATTCTTCCAAGCTGGACGGTTACCGTCATCTTCCGGTGAAGGATTTTTCATCCGGAGAGGAAGGCGCGAAGGTTTATGCCATCGCGACGAAACTTCCGGGGAGTGAGCAGAAGATGGTTATCCTGTTTGAGCCCGGTGAAAAAATGCTTGACATGATGTACGCGAAGTGTCCCCGTACGGTAGAAAAATAAAGACTTACGCGGGAGTCGGCGGTGCCGGCTCCTGTTTGATTTACGCACGCCTGCACCGGGAAACCTGTCCCTTTGGTACATGCAGCGAGTACATGCAGCGAGGCGAATTAGCCCTTGACTTTTTTCCTGATTTTTGGTAACATAGTAAAAATTTATTTTTTAAGAAGACAGGCTTAGAAGTGGGAGCGCGAGACGGGCGCGGAAAGGAAGGTAGACAATGGCTACGATTATTGGAGATGGTATCACATTTGACGATGTTCTGCTGGTTCCCTCGTATTCGGAGGTGATTCCGAATGAGGTTTCCCTGAAGACACATCTGACCAGGGATATCGAGTTGAATATCCCGATGATGAGTGCCGGGATGGATACGGTGACGGAGTACCGTATGGCAATCGCGATGGCAAGACAGGGTGGTATCGGAATTATCCATAAGAATATGTCTATCGAAGCTCAGGCGGATGAGGTGGACAAGGTAAAGCGTTCGGAGAATGGCGTTATTTCAGATCCCTTTTACCTGTCACCGGAGCATACACTGAGAGATGCCAACGAATTGATGGCGAAGTTCCACATCTCCGGGGTACCGATCACGGAGAAGGGAACCAAAAAATTGGTTGGTATCATCACAAACCGCGACCTGAAGTTTGAGACGGATTATGATAAAAAGATCAGCGAGAGCATGACCGGTGAGGGACTGATCACCGCGAAAAAAGGCATCACTCTGGATGAGGCCAAGGAAATCCTCGCGAAGGCACGCAAAGAAAAATTGCCGGTTGTTGATGAGCAGGGTAATCTTTCCGGCCTGATCACGATCAAGGATATCGAGAAGCAGATCCAGTATCCGAATTCGGCCAAGGATTCACAGGGACGCCTTCTTTGTGGAGCCGGTGTTGGTGTAACGGCAAATATTCTGGATCGTGTTGATGCGCTGGTTAAAGCGAAGGTTGATGTGATTGTTATTGATTCGGCACATGGCCATTCGGCTAACGTGATCCGTTGCGTAAAGATGGTTCATGACGCGTATCCGGATCTGCCGATCATAGCCGGGAATGTGGCGACGGGAGAGGCGACGGAGGCTCTGATTGAGGCCGGCGTATCCTGTGTTAAGGTTGGTATCGGACCGGGATCGATCTGTACCACCCGTGTGGTTGCCGGTATCGGTGTGCCGCAGATCACGGCAATCATGGATTGTTATGAAGCGGCGAGAAAACACGATATCCCGATCATTGCAGATGGTGGTATCCAGTTCTCCGGTGATATGACCAAGGCATTGGCTGCCGGCGCGGATGTATGTATGATGGGTAGTCTGTTTGCCGGTTGTGACGAGAGCCCGGGAAGCTTTGAATTGTACCAGGGACGTAAATACAAGGTATATCGCGGTATGGGTTCGATCGCTGCGATGGAGAGCGGAAGCTCAGATCGTTACTTCCAGGAGGATGCGAAGAAACTGGTTCCGGAGGGTGTCGAAGGACGAGTTGCCTACAAGGGAACGGTTGAGGATACCGTATTCCAGTTGATCGGTGGTATTCGTTCCGGTATGGGATACTGCGGTGCGAAGGATATCGAGTCACTGAAGAAGAATTCACGCTTCGTGAAGATCTCGGCGGCTTCGTTGAAAGAGAGTCATCCTCACGACATTCATATTACGAAAGAGGCACCGAATTACAGTGTGGAGTAAGGATTTTTGGAAGAAAATCAATAAAAGTACACGGATCCGCTGCATCATCATACTCGGTGGTGCGGCGGTTTTTTTCCTCATGCTTGTTTTGATCCTGCATATCGCAGGTTCCGCTTCTGATAAAAATGAGCCGAAGAAGACGAAGGTTGAGAATGAAGAAGATCAGCACGGCGCGGAGAAGCTCCTTCCGAAGCTGAATTTTGAAGTAGATTTGCTGGAACCGAACAAGTATTCCAGACCGCAGATCGCATTGAAGGAAGTGAACGCCGTGGTGGTTCACTATACCGCAAATCCGGGGGCGGACGCCAAGGATAATCGCGATTATTTCAACAACCTGCCGAGGGTCAACCTGACAAAGGAAACGCCGACATTCGCAAGTTCTCACTTTGTTGTGGGAATCGAGGGAAATATCATTCAGTGCATTCCTTTGGCGGAGATGGCGTATGCTTCGAATGACCGGAATTCCGACACGGTGGCGATCGAGTGCTGTCATAAGACGAAGAGCGGAAAGTTTACAAACGCGACATATGAGGCGCTTTTAGAACTGTTGACCTATCTGTGTATCCGCTATGATCTGGATCCGGA
>JAEEGM010000086.1 GCA_016280325.1 Eubacterium sp.
ATAGTGTAATGATATAGAAAAAGAAAAATACGCAGGCCCACGGATACATTCTGCGCTCGCTCTGAGATGCCGGGGCATCAACGCCGCTCGCGCTAGAAGTATCCGTGTGCCTGCTGCATTTGCACCAAGATGCCGTAGCATCAACGCCGCTCGCGCCAGAAGTATCCGTGTGCCTGCTGCATTTGCACCAAGAGCCGTAGCATCAACGCCGCTCGCGCTGGAAGTATCCGTGTGCCTGCGGAGTATTTTTACCCCTGTATCTCATCAATAGCAGCAAACAACGCATCCATCTCGCGATCGGTACCGATCGTGATGCGCAAATAGTCCCGGATCCGCTCACCATTAAAATGCCTAACGAAGATATTGCGCGCACACAGTTCTTCGAAGAGTGTCTCGCACTTGACTCGTGACGGTGAGGCAAAGACGAAGTTGGTGGATGACGGCAACACGTTGAAGAAACGCTTCTTCAGCTCGACGATCGTGCGAGCCCTTGTCTTGCGAACATCCTCGATCCTTGCGCGGAAGTATTCGTCGTCCTCGATGGAAGCGACGCCCGCCTTCAGTGTGGTGGCAGACATCGTATAGGAATTGATGGACTGCGCGACATCATTCATCGCGCGGATCAGGCGCGGTGAAGACATGGCATAGCCGATACGCATGCCGGCCATGGCGCGCGACTTGGAAAACGTTCTTACGATGACAAGATTGTCATAATCATGCAACAGTGGAAGCACACTTTCGCGGGAATAGTCGATATACGCTTCATCGACGATTACGATCACATCGGGATTGGCCGCGATGATCTGCTCGACATATCCGCGTTTCAGTGAGATGCCTGTGGGGGCGTTCGGATTGGCGATCACCACGCCACCGTTTTCGGGAATATCGCCGCCCTCGTCGATGGCAGACGCTCGGTTCTCGGGATCGATCCAACCATAATCCTCGGGAAGGATACGGAAACTCTCATCCAATGGAATCTCACGGTAGGGAATGCCGTAAACCTGCGCCCAAACAGGATAGAACGAATACGTCACATCCGGGAAAATGATGGGACGGTCCGAGTTGAAAAATGTCAAAAACGCGATGGAAAGCACATCATCGGATCCGGTTCCGACAAAAATCTGCCCCTCGTCAAGACCGTGGTAGTTCTCCAAAGCGTGGACGAGGTCGCCGGAGGTGGGATCAGGGTATTTGCGCATGGCAGTCTCCAGATCCATCTCCTGAATCGCCTTCACCACTTTGGGAGACGGTGGATAAGGATTCTCATTGGTGTTCAGCTTGATCACATTTTTACTCTGTGGCTGTGCGCCGGGTACATAAGGTGTTACCTGACGCAGATTATCTTCCCATTTTGGCATAGGTATATTCCTTTCTGATCAATAGCTTCCGCGCATAAGGATCTTCGGCGCGCCCGTACCCAGGATATAATCTCTGGTGATCGTCACTTCGCCGATCGAATCGTCCTTCGGAATCTCATACATGATATCCATCATGAATGCCTCGATGATCGCGCGCAGGGCTCTGGCGCCGGTCTTTTTCTCGACGGCTTTCTTTGCCACCTCGCGGAGTGCATCTTCTTCAAAGTTCAGTTTTACCTCGTCCATCTCAAGAAGCTTCTGGTACTGCTTGACGATGGCGTTTCGCGGTTCGGTCAGGACCTTGACCAACATATCTTCATCGAGGTCTGCCAGCGAGAAAACGATCGGAAGTCGACCGATAAACTCTGGAATCAGTCCGAATTCGCGGATATCTTCTGTCTCAACCTTACTAAAAATATCATTATCTTCATCATAGCGATCTTTCAAAAGTGAGCCGAAGCCCATCGTTCCGGTCTTTAAGAGGCGTTTCTTGATGATGTCCTCCAACCCCGGGAAAGCACCGCCGCAGATGAACAGGATATGGTTCGTGTTGACGGTAGTCATCGGTACCATGGCGTTTTTGTTGGTGGCACCGACCGGGACCTCGATCTCTGCGCCCTCGAGAAGACGCAGCAGAGCCTGCTGGACAGCCTCGCCGGAAACATCGCGACTGTGAGCGTTTTGCTTCTTGGCGAGTTTGTCGATCTCGTCGATGTAGACGATGCCGCGCTCTGCGAGCTCTACGTCGTTGCCGGCGTTGGTGAGGAGTTTGCTGATCACACTCTCCACGTCGTCACCGATATAGCCGGCTTCCGTAAGGGCGGTGGCATCCGTGATGGCCAGAGGAACCTGAAGAAGGTTGGCCATGGTCTTTACCATGAAGGTTTTGCCGCTTCCGGTGGGACCGAGCATCAGCATATTGGATTTCTCAATCTCGACACCGTTCAGACGCGGGCCTTTTTTCGGAGTCGCGTCGTCCTTTTTATCGTTGGCTTCGTCATCCTCGGCAATCTCAGCCATTACGCGCTTGTAGTGGTTGTAGACGCCGACGGCGAGAACCTTTTTCGCGTGCTCCTGACCGACCACATACTCATCGAGATTGCCTTTAATGACATGCGGTGCGGGGAGATTTTTAATATCAAGCGCCGGTGAAGTCTTCGGTTCTTCCTTTTTCTTCTTTTTCTTAACCGCGTGCTTCATCTGGAACTCATCCGGCGGGACGATCCCCATGCCGCTGATATTCATGATGTCCTGCGGGCTGAGTCCGGCCATACCGGGGAAACCGGAGGCAGAGATCTGATCGAGCGTGTTCTGCATGCAGTCTGAACAGATGCAGATGTTGTTCGGGATCACAATCATCTTGTCGACCTTGGACTCCGGGCGGTGGCACATATAGCAGACGCGCTCATAGCCGCCATTATCATTGTTAGAGTTATTATCATCGTTTTTGATAGTATCTACTTCGTTTTCGCTCATTTGATTTCTCCTGAAAAATGGTATAAAAGTACCCATCGGTGACGGACGGACCGTCACTCGATGGGTTTAATTATACACGATATGTTACACAGATGCAAGTATTCTTCTGTATCGGCCGAATCCTTCCGTCGGGATCCCGCGATAGGATCTGTCGATCAGTTACCGAAGCCCCAAGGGATGATCTGATAATCATCACCGCCGTTTCCGTACGGGTTCTGCGGTTGCTGCTGCTGTTGATCCTGACCTTCATCCGAGTCATCTTCTTCCGGCAGGCCGTCAAGTGTATCTTTGGAAGCCAGTGTAACCTTGATCTTCTGCTCCTTGTAGGACTTGCCGTCGTTGCGCTGCAGGGTTACCTCGACCGAGGTGCCTACGCGTCGACTGTTGACGATCTCGCGGATGTCCCCGATCTGGGACACCTTGGTTCCGTCGATGGCTGTGATGATATCACCCTGATGGAT
>JAEEGM010000087.1 GCA_016280325.1 Eubacterium sp.
AGTTCGCCTTTCGTAACATCTGTCGCGAGACGCTGACCATCCCGGAAAACGTCCTTACGATCGGCGAGGAAGCCTTCGGGCTTACCTCACCCTCTATAAACAAGCCGTCCTATAAGACACGGGAGTTCATCATCAAAGGCGACACCTCCGACTACGCCGATAACGCCTTTGGCTATCACGACTCCGATATGAAGACAAAGCTGACCTTCGAAAGCGGCATCGAAAGCTCCTTCGTAACACCACTCCTTCGCTTATATGGAGTTGAAAAAAAGGGGAAAAAATACGCGCACGAACTCGGCCTCGAATGGACTTCCGTCACTGACGCTGACGGCATCCGCTTCGATTTCTGCTCCGATAAAAAGGGAAAGAACGTCATCAAGACGGTAAAGGTTACTAAGAGTATTAATGCAAAGAAATTTAAGCTTACACTATCCAAAAAGATCAATAGTATTCGTGTAAGTGCTTATCAAGGAAAGGTAAGTGGTAAGAAAACTACACTTAAAATCGAATGGTAAGTAAAAAAAGAAAACTGCTTATAGGTTTACAGTGAGGGACCATGGCGCAAGCGCAGTCCCTCACGGAAACCATAAGCAGTTTTCGATTATTTCTATCCTATATTTTTTTACTCTGTCGCTGTATCTTTCTTCGCGCTATCACTTCCCATCAGCGACGAAACATCAAAGATCATTCCCTTGTCACCGCCCATAGCCTTCGGCAGCTCACCGTTCCACTTGTCAAGGAACTTCGAAGTCAGGACATTTTTCGAAAGCGAATTCTCGAGCGTCTGGTTCGCTTTCGCCTCGGCTTCGGCTGTCGTCTGCTTCACCTTCGCATCGGCCTCCGCCTTCTCGATATTTTTCTTGTTCTCGATCGCCTGTGTCTCATACGCCATCTGCGACTGCTGCTTCTGCGCTATCTTCTGATCGTACTCATCGTCGAACTGGGCGTTGTTGATCACGACCTTGTTCACCTTGATCGTGTCCTTGCCGTACTTCTGATCGAGCGACTCCTGTACGCACTCCTGTGCTTTCGGCTCAAGGATGGAACGGTTGGTTACATCCACCGGTGAGAGCGTCTTCGAACTTGTCTTGATCGCGGAGGCCACGAGGGATTCGTTCACAAGGTTATCCTCATAGTTGGATACGTTTGCGGCGATCCAGGCGGACTTCTCCGGGTTGATCTGGTAGGTTACCGTAACGCCGGAAAAGGTTACCGTGTTACGTTCAAGCGTCTCCGACTTGATCTGATCCTCGTTGAATACCATATCCTGCTGCTTGTTGTTCACCAGGGAGATCTCCTGCGCCAGCGGGACGCGGAAATTGAAACCGTTCGGAAGTGTAATTTCCGAGATCTGACCGAACGTCGACAGGACGCCGGTATAACCGGTCGGGATAATCGTAAAGGACATACCGAAAGCGATGATAAGAAAGCCCAGGATCCACGCGGGAACCGCGGGAAATTTCTTCTGTCCCTCAAGTCTTTTGTTGTTGCGGTAGGTCAGGTATCCGGCAAGGATCAGGACCACAACCCCGACAAAACAAATGATGTAGTTCAAAATCATAGTCATCATAGTTACATTTCCTCCTTAATCATGGATTATTATTGTAAAGTGTTATACGCTCCGTCCGCGTGAACTTATTCTTCACTCTCTTCTTCCACGCGACGGACCGTTACTTTATCTTCCTCCACCACAGTGGTTACTTTATCACCTCTATGGATGTCACCCGCGAGCATCGCGTCCGCCAGCACATCTTCGACATTCGTCTGCAACGCACGCCGGATCGGTCTCGCGCCGTAATCCTTGTCAAAGCCCTTCTTCGCGACGAAATCGATCACATCGTCCGTGATCGTCAGATCGATATCCGTCTGCTCTTTCAGTCTCTTCTCAAGATTTCTCGTCAGAATGGCCGTGATGTCGTGGATATTTTTCTCACTGAGTGTATGGAATACGATCAGTTCATCCACACGGTTGATGAACTCCGGCTTGAAGATATGACGAACCTCCTCCATCACGCCGTCCTTCATCTTTTTATAATCCTCGTCCGCCGTTGTCTTCGCACCGAAGCCGAGATTTTTCGGTGAAATGATACGGTTCGCGCCGGCGTTTGAAGTCATGATAATGATCGTATTCTTAAAATCTGCCTTGCGCCCCTGCGAGTCGGTAATATGACCGTCCTCGAGAACCTGCAAAAGCATATTGAAAACATCCGGATGCGCCTTCTCGATCTCATCAAAAAGGATCACGGAATAAGGTTTCTTCCTCACCTTCTCACTGAGCTGACCGCCCTCCTCATAGCCGACATAGCCCGGCGGGGAACCGATCATCTTCGACACACTGGCCTTCTCCATGTACTCCGACATATCGATCCGGATCATATCCTTCTCCGACCCGAATACTGCCTCTGCCAGCGTCTTCGTAAGTTCCGTCTTGCCGACACCGGTTGGTCCCAAGAATAAAAATGAACCGATCGGTCGCTTCGGATCCTTCATGCCGGCGCGTCCTCTGCGGATTGCCTTCGACACAGCCGTCACAGCCTCATCCTGTCCGACCACGCGCTGATGAAGGATTCCCTCCAGCTTTCTGAGTCGCTCCAACTCTGCTTCCTCGAGCTGCTGAACCGGGATGTGTGTACGTCTCGAAACCACTTCCGCGATCTCATCCTCACGTACCACGCGCGCCGCCTTGCGCGCCTTCTTGGTGAGCTTCCTCCTTTCCTTCGAAAGCTTCTCGTCGTTCTCGCGCTCACGCTCCTGGATCTCGATCGCCGCCTCAATATCACCGTCGATCAGCGCCTGCTCACGCTCCGCGTAAAGTGTTGCCTCACGTTCCTCGAGGCCTTTCAGTTCATCGCTTTTTTGAATAATGGTCTTCAGGCGGAATCTGGCCGCTGCCTCATCCAACAGATCGATCGCCTTGTCCGGCTGATAACGGTCATTGATATAACGCGAAGACAGACGCACGGCTGCCTCGATCGCCTCATCACTGATCGTTACTTCGTGATAATCCTCGTAGAGTTTTTTCACTCCCTGAAGGATCTCTATCGTATGCGGCTCATCCGGTTCCTCGATGATCACCGGCTGGAATCGTCTCTCCAGGGCCGCATCTTTTTCAATATGCTTGCGATACTCGTCTGTCGTCGTCGCTCCGATCACCTGGATCTCGCCACGCGCCAGAACGGGCTTTAAGATGTTCGCCGCATCAAGCGAGCCTTCCGCACCGCCGGCACCGATCACCGTATGCAACTCATCGATGAAGAGAAGAATGTTTCCAACTTCTCTCGTCTCATTCAGAGCCCTCTTGATCCGCTCCTCAAACTCGCCTCGATACTTGGTTCCGGCAACCATACCGGACAGGTCCAGTGTCATCACGCGCTTTCCGATCAGACTCTCCGGCACTTCCTCACCGACGATCTTCAACGCCAGTCCCTCCGCGATCGCTGTCTTACCGACACCGGGTTCACCGATCAGACAGGGGTTGTTTTTGGTACGCCTCGAAAGGATCTCGATCAGGCTCTCCACCTCATCGTCACGCCCGATGACGGGATCGATCTTTCCTTCCTTGGCAAGGGCATTTAAGTCTCTCGCGAACTGGTCCAGGGTCGGAGTCGCAGGTCCCCCGCCGCCGCGACGCTTTGCCATCGTCCGCGTCTGGATCAATTCACTCTTCGCCTTCGCGGGATCCACGCCAATGGTTGTAATGATATCCATGTAGATCTTCTGGATATTCGCGCCGGAATTCAAAAGGATCTTGTACGCCACGGTCGAAATATCCTTCAGGATCGCGATCAGCAGATGTTCCGTTCCGATCATCTCAGCTTCCAGCTTATCCGCCTCACGTCCGGCCGACGCGATAAGTTCCTCCAGTCGCGGTGACAACGTCGCGTCCCCGGGATCCGCAAGCGCAGTATCGGAACGCCCGACATAGTTCTCGATCTCGTACTGAATATCTTCTTTTTCCAGCTTATTCTCTTTCAGGATCGTCTGCGCCACGCCCGAAGCCGCACACAGCCCGTACAGAAGATGCTCAGTACCGATAACGGAATTCCCCATCTTCGCCGCGAATTTCGCTCCTTTCGTGATCGCCTTCTCCGCTTCCGCGGTCATCTTTTGTCTCACGTTTTTCCTCCAACTCTTCCTTTTCGTAGTAGTATTCCAACTCTCGCCTCAGCCGCTTCACCAACACGATCATCGCAATCGCGAAGACCGCAAGCAGACCGAGCACTACATATACTATGATACTGTAACTGTTGTTTCCATCTTTGTCAAGTGGCTCTCCCGTATCCGCTGCCGCGCCCGATGCCACACCGGGCGATGACAGGGCGGATTCCTGTCGCCTTGTCACCATAAATACATACTTTTTCTTCTTGCCGCTCTCGGCCGTCACCGTAAGAACTACCTTGTTCGTTCCGAAAGCCAGGTTTCGATTTCCTTTGATCTTTACCGTGGCTTTCTTGCTGGCCGGGATGCAGTCTATGAAAAATGTACTCACATCCGCCGGCACTTCCGCCTCATACGTACCAATCGCGGGATCAAAATCCGGTATCATCTTTTCGGCATTGGTGATCAGAGAATCTATCTTGTAATTGTTGCTGAGTTTAGTGTTCGTCTGCGGCGTCGGGGCCGGTTTTTCAGGTGGTGCTCCCGGTGTCTCGTTCGGTGGCGCTTCACCTTCACCGGTCTGATTCACCTCCAGCGCAAGACGTCCCGTACTGAGAGAAAGCGGATTGCCGTCCCCATCCATCACATGCGCTCCGTCTCGGATAAAGACCGTTGCCTCGCCTTCTTCCTTGGCGATAAACTGGAGCGAGAAGGTCCGTCTTGTCGGCGAAGAGGTATTATCAAGCGACTGGATATGCACGCCGCCGACCTCCTTCGAAGCCTTCTGTCCTCCCTCTACAAACTGCAAAACCGCCGTATTAAAATCGACAAAAAAATCCGCTTCCAGTATCCCTGTCGCGGCGCTCACACGGCACACAACCGTGAACGCATCGCCTTTTTTTATTACCTGTTTATCCGTAGAAAGCAGGATGGATCCGCTCTCCGCCAAAGATGTCGAAGAACGCATCAAGCCGATCGATCCTCCCACCAGGAGAATCAGACCGGCTATTAACAGGCGTAAACACACCATACGATTTCTTTTTTTATTCGTACTGCTCATCCACCGTTCCTCTCTTTTTATCGGTTTTATACCGGCGCTGCGCCGGTTCCGCTTTTTCGATTTTATACCGGCGCTGCGCAGGTTCCGCTTTTTCGGGGTTATACCGGCGCTGCGCAGGGGTCGGCCGGCATATCCTTATACACCGGAATGCAGAATACCAAAGGTGTCTTCTCCAAGAGTCCCGAGTCCGCATACCCCTTTTTGATCTTGGCAGCCTCCGATGCCGCTGCTTCCACGTTCGTCATATACTGATGCTCGTAACGATCGTTCTTCGTTACGTTGAACTTCTCAAGATAAACGGTATTCTGTCCCTTATTAATGTATCCGGTTCCGATATACTCCGCCCCGCCGACGATTGAGCGATACCGGTCGGTCCAGGGGCGAAGATAGGTAGTCCCCGTGGACGCCCACTTCAAACCGTTCTCCATCGGATTCGATCCGCTGTATGCACCGATGTTATAAAAATTGTAGATACCCGGATAGTTTTTATTCTTACCTGTAACTGCTCCGCTGGTCGTAGTCGCACTCGTCACAACCTCCTGCTTGACACGCGATGCCAGATGCAGCGGACTTACATTGGTCTTCTCCGCCGCCGTAACAAAACACTTGCTGTATTTCATCTTGGCACTCTTTCCGGTCAACGGATCCTTGAAAGAAAAGCTCTTGGAAGCAAACGGTGTATTGGCCAAAATCTTCTCTACAACGGAAGCCTTGTGGTAACTCTTCTGATATTCCTGCAACTCAAACTGGAAGATCGTACGCTCGTTGAGGAAGTTCCGCGGATCCATATAGTACGCTACCGCTTCGTCGGAAGCTGCCACCCAGACAGATCCGTCGAACACCTTCCACTTGCCGGTCTTCTCATCATACGCCTTCGGATCCTTCGACTTCCACGCCGCGGACTTGGAATTGGAGATAAGACTCCGGCCGATCTTGCTCTCATTTTTCAACGC
>JAEEGM010000088.1 GCA_016280325.1 Eubacterium sp.
CTAGAGATCGGTGATATCGCTGAGCGATTGGAACGGGCATCCGGTGAAGGACGAATTGAGGATGTCAGGATGGAGCACAATCAGGCAATCACGTTGTATTCGGTACTGACTGAAGCGATTCGAGACTTCTACCGCAGATAAAGGGAGGCCGGTTATGAAACTGATTAAAAAGGCATATGCATATCTCACCAATAGTGACATTGAATCCAATAAGCGTATGTTTGCGCTGCTTGCTTCAATTGGACTGTTTGGGTGTCTTCTTGCAGCCATCAGTGGGTTTGTAATTGGAGAAACTGTCGAGTCAGTCATTTTCTGTGTGATAGCTTTTGTATTATTTTTGGGATTTACACTTGTTGCTCTTGTTTTTGATAAAGTAACTGCCGTCTCGTACATAGTCGCCTTTTTGCTGGTTGTGGTATTTCTTCCGTTAAACTTTTTTTCCAGCGGCGCGATCCACGGCGGGGCGACCGTGTGGAATGTATTTGACACCGTTTTTATCGCGATGATGCTTCGTGGCAAGGGGCGTGTGATCATGCTTATCATAGAATCGATAGCAGTTGGTGTGACATATTATCTGTATTGGTTCTATCCTTCGCTTGCGCTCCAGCGTTCATTTGAAACAGAGTACCAGGATTCCCTGTTTTCCTTTATTCTTGTTGGTGGGATCATCCTGATCATGATCATTTTTCAGACGGCATTGCTTCGCAAAGAGAATGAAAAGACAAGAGAACAAAAGGATGAGATCGATGAGTTGAACCAAGCGCAGAATCGATTTTTCTCGAGTATGAGTCATGAGATCCGCACACCGATCAATACTATTATCGGACTGGATGAGATGATCCTTCGTGAGGACGCGTCTGAGGAAATCAATGAGGATGCGACGGCGATTCAGTCAGCCGGTCGTATGCTTTTGCACATTATTAATGATATATTGGATATGTCGAAGGTGCAATCCGGCCAGATGAAACTTACACCGGTAACCTATGTCAGTAGTGATATGATACTGGATGTGGTCGGAATGATCGGGGTGCGAGCCAGTGAGAAAAACCTTGATTTCCATGTAGATGTATCACCAAGTTTCCCGGATGAACTGATGGGTGACGAAGTTCGCGTTAAGCAGATTCTGATCAATGTATTGAATAACGCTGTCAAATACACCAATGAGGGACAGGTGTCATTGTCGGTTCATCATGAAGCTTTGGATGAAAGAATAGTCAAGACCGTGTATACGATCACGGATACCGGAATGGGAATACGCAAGGAAAGTGTTCCGTATCTTTTTGACGCTTTTAAGCGAGTCGATGAAGAGAAGAATTCCATGATCGAGGGGACCGGGCTCGGATTATCCATCGTTAAATCCCTTGTAGATCTGATGGATGGACGAATCTCCGTAGACAGTGTATATACTAAGGGGTCGACGTTTACGATTGAGATTCCGCAACGTCAGGTCGGGGATCGTATGATCGGCGAACTGGATTTCAAGAAAAAATCCGGTAAAAATCCTTTCGCGGATTATCAAACCAGTTTTGAAGCGCCGAAGGCCAGGGTGCTTGTGGTTGATGATACCTCTACCAATCTTCTTGTTGTAAAAAAACTCCTTCGGGATACCAAGATAGAAGTGACATGTGCAGAGAGCGGGGAAGAGGCACTGGCTCATACGCTGGAGCATAAGTATCATGTGATTCTGATGGATCATAAGATGCCGGGAATGGATGGTATTGAGTGCTTCCATAAGATTCGACAGCAGACCGGTGGTTACTGTAAAGAGTCAAAAGTTATCGCTCTTACCGCGAATGCAGGATCCGAAGTGGCGGCGATGTATTTTAGAGAAGGGTTTGACGGTTACCTGGTAAAGCCAATCAACGGGGCTGCGCTGGAGGATGAGGTGCGTATGCATCTTCCGAGTGAACTTGTAACGATGACAGATAAGAAAAAGGATATCGAAGCCAAGAGCAATCTGTGGCGTGATGAACATCGAACCAAGGCTATGGTGGCGATAACAACGGACAGTGTGGCTTCGATACCCGTAAGTGTCGCTAAAGAAAACGGGATATCGGTTATCCCGGTTTCGGTTGTTACCGAGGATGGCGTTTTTCGGGATGAGATCGATATTAATTCCGAAGGTATTCTCCGTTATTATAACAGGCCGAACAGGTCCGCGCGTATTCGTCCCATTGACACGGAGAGTTTTGAGACCTTTTTCGCTGACAAACTTCGTGATGCCAGAAACGTGATCCATATTTCCATGACAAATATGGTTGAGAATTCCAGTTATCCGGCTGCTGTCGAAGCAGCCAAAAACTTCGACAACGTCTATGTGGTTGATTCCGAACATTTATCCGGTGCGTTCGGCCTTATAGTTGTCGAAGCTGCCAGAATGGCACAACATGGCATGGAACCTTACAAGATTCTTGATGAGATCGAGAATCTCAAGCAGCGTATAGTCGGAGGGTTCCTTGTTGAAAACCTGGATTTTTTGGTTGCGGCCGGCCAAATGAAGCGCGGTATTGGTAATGTTGTGCGAGCGCTCGCAATCCATCCGGTTGTCTATGTCAAAAATGGAAGGTTGAAGATACGACATTTGATATTGGGAACGAGACAGTATGCCTGGAGAAAAATGATTCGCAAAGCATTGAAAAAACCTTCCGGTATCGATAACAGTGTAATTGTTGTGCCATATGTCGGATTGAAATTATCGGAACGCGAATGGCTTGAAAAAGAAATCCGTCATCGCGTTGATGTGGATGATGTATACTTTGTCAACACATCCTCAGCGGTAACGATCAACTGTGGACCGGGAACATTTGGCATCGCTTATCGAAGGAAAGCACAGGAGAGTTGAAATGCATAACAGTGTTTTGATCGATAAATATGACGTGTTGAAGAAGACCATCAAGTCTTATCAGCGTGTAGCAGTTGCCTTCAGTGGCGGAGTGGACTCGACATTTTTACTATTTGCGGCCAAGGAGGCGCTGGGAGATCAGGTTCTTGCTGTGACGGCAGAGTCCGAACTGATGCCCGGGATGGAGTGTAAAGAGGCCAGAGAATTCTGTAAGATGAATCGGATACGCCAACTGGTTCTCCACCCGGAAGTGATGAAGATTGACGGGATTGCCGAGAACCCTCCTAACCGTTGTTATCTTTGTAAAAAGAGTCTCTTTTCACAGATGAAAAAACTGGCGGAAGAGCGGGGCATTTTTCATGTGATCGAAGGATCAAACGTTGATGACATGGGAGATTTTCGTCCCGGGATGAAGGCACTCGAGGAGATACATATTCGCAGTCCGCTGAAAGAATTGGGATTTACCAAAAAAGAAATCCGTTCGCTTTCCCGTGCGTTGGATCTTCCGACATGGGAGAAACCTTCGTATGCCTGTCTGGCTACGAGAATTCCATACGGAGAGTCTATAGACGTAAAAAAACTGAAGATGGTGGAGCAGGCAGAGGCTTATCTTCATGAGCTTGGGTTTCAGGAAGTTCGCGTGCGTGTGCATAATACGGTGATTGCCAGAATCGAGTTGAGCCCCAATGATTTCAGCCGTTTTATGCGTGGGGATATACGACTTGATGTTAATCATAAGCTGAAGACGATGGGCTTCGCGTATGTCAGTCTGGATCTTCAGGGTTATCGAACCGGGAGTTTGAATGAAGTGCTTCCGGAAAGCTTATAAAAAGGAGAATGCGTGCAAGACATGAAACGAATACTGATCACAAACGATGATGGGATAGAAGCGGATGGATTAATCCGATTGACCAGGGCGGCGTTGAAATTCGGTGAGGTATGGGTTGTGGCTCCGGAGAGTCAGCGAAGCGCCTGCTCGCACGCGATCACTCTGCGGACATCGATCGAGATAACACCGTTTCCGGAGTTTCCGGTAGAGGGAGTGAAAGCATTCGCGTGCAGCGGGACGCCGGCGGATTGTGTCCGTGTCGGAGGACTGAATGTGCTTCCGGAAAGGCCGGATGTGTTGCTATCCGGTATCAATTACGGGTATAACGCGGCTACGGATATTCAATACTCGGGCACACTGGGCGCGGCGTTTGAAGGTGCATTTCAGGGGTATCACGCGATCGCTGTTTCCGAATCGGCAGACGAGTGTCATGAGATTGCAGATGCTTATCTTGATGAAGTTTTGGAAGAAGCGATGGAACTCAAGCTTGCCTATGGACAGGTGGTAAACATCAATTTCCCGCATGGTCCTCTTTCCGGATGTAAGGGAATCAAACGCGACCGCAAGGTATCAAGAGGTATGTTTTACAAGGATCGATACAAGCAGACACGCAAAAATGCAAATGGAATGGTTGAACTAATGGTGGACGGTCAGTGGACCGGCATCGGTGAAGAGGGCACGGATCTTGAAGCAATCGTCGATGGTTATGTCTCGATCGGATTTGTAAATAATTGCGGTTGCTAAATCGATCAGAGTATAGTATAATGACTGAAAACAAAAATGGAGATGAAAAATGAAAGCAAGAGTAAAGATTGACGGAATGATGTGTGGAATGTGTGAAGCTCATATGAACGACGCGATACGGCGCGTTTTTCCTGAGGCAAAGAAGGTTAAGTCTTCGCATAAAAAAGGTGAGACTACGTTTGTTACAGACAGCGCGGTAAGTGAGGATGTTATAAAAAATGTAGTGGAGGAAACCGGATACAGCTTTGTGTCCGTGTCGTTTGAGGATTAATCATGAAGTTGTCGAAGAATAAACGCGTGTACCTTTCCGTGTGGTTGGTACTGTCGCTGGTTATATCGGCGCTATACGGACCGGAATGTGGGAAGTCTATACAAGCCAGATCGGATGATTCCGATGTGATTCTGCATTTGGTAACCTCGGTGGAGGAAAAAGACAAACTGAAAAAAAATCGAGTGGCGACCGAGGAAGAATGGAATTGGTTTCAGAAAGATATTGGCGCCTATGATGTAGCGGCAAGGATCCGAAGCAATGGACGCCAACCGGGTCAGGACGTCGTGGTTGCAATCCTTGATACCGGAGTTGAGTTGACCCACCCGGCATTTTCAAAAGATAATTTCTGGGTGAATGAGGCGGAATACTACGGTGTTAGCGGATTTGATGATGACAGAAACGGCTATGTTGATGACATCTATGGCGGCAATATTTACAATCCCGATGCTCCGATGGATGATTCGCATGGACATGGTACGCAGATGACGGGAATTATGGTAATGAATAGCGGACAGTCATACGGTGTGGCTCCGGGAATCAAGGTGATGCCGGTTAAGATCGGTTCAAGCAGACAATTCTCTGTACAAAACGCTATTGATGGGATTGATTATGCCGTTAAGAACGGCGCTGATATCATTAACATGTCGTTTTCTACCTTTCAAAAAGTTGAAAGTCTCAGAGAAAAACTTGAAGAGGCAAGCAAGTCCTGTGTTCTTGTCGCGGCGGCCGGCAATGAAAATGATACGACCATGAAACCGGCATATCCGGCAGCGTATGATTTTGTTACCGGTGTCATGGCATATGGAAAAAACGGTGCACTGGCAGACTTTACCAACTGGGATATTGAACCCGGAGAGGGCGTAGAGTATGAGCTGGCGGCTCCCGGCGAAAAACTGATTACAACAAGTATTGGTGAAAAGTATCTCGCGTCGAATGGTACGTCACAT
Organism: Eubacterium sp.; assembly: GCA_016280325.1. Taxonomy (GTDB): domain Bacteria; phylum Bacillota; class Clostridia; order Lachnospirales; family Lachnospiraceae; genus Eubacterium_F. Next base: position 5,634 of record JAEEGM010000088.1, read on the forward strand.
GCGACGGCTGTTGTATGCGGAGCTATGGCGGTGGCACTGTCTGAATTGCGAAATCGCGGAGTTTACATGGATCCATTGGATTTCAAATCCTGGTTTATCAACGCCATGAAAGGGATGACGGAACCGGATTCATTGCATTATTTTTATACGTATCCAAAGCTTTCCATGTTAGACACTTATAATGGTTCACAAATGGCGACACCGACGCCCGAACCGACGCCGACGCCTGAGCCGACGATTGATCCTTCCGGGGACCCGGACGCGTTGTCGAGTGCGGATCCGAATGCTTCTCCAACGGGAACTTCAGAAGTGGCACCGACAGAGAGCCCGGAAAGTACAGCTACAGTGGCACCGACAGAGAGCCCGGAAAGTACCGCTACAGTGGCTCCGACTGTTACGCCGTCACCGATGGCGAGCGCCAAACCAACAGCGGCTCCAAGTGCTACACCGAAGCTGAAAAAAGGAAACGTGGTCAGGGCGGGGACATCAAAGAAGCGCGCAGATTATAAGATTGTAAATCCCAAGAACAGGACCGTTGCTTATTATAATTGCATGGTCAAAAAAACAATGACTTCCGCTTCCATACCAAAGAAAATATTGCTTTCTGACGGTAAGTATTATAAGGTTGTCAGCGTTAAGAGGAGTTCGTTCAAAAAAAGGAAACGAGTCAAAAAAGTAACGGTATATTCAACCTATGTAACGAAGATAATGATGAAAAATGCCATACGTGGCTCCGGTGTAAAAACCGTTAAATATAAATAGTATGAGTAAAGAATAGGAGGAAAGAATAATGAATGGATTTGATGATTTCTCAGGATTTATGGATGGTTTTGACAACTACAACGACGTCTACAGTTCCGCTTATGCAGGAGCTTATATGGCGGCATCGGTCATCTCGGCAATCATTAGTATTGCGGCTATCGTACTGACGATCATAGCACTTTGGAAGATTTTTGAAAAGGCCGGTAAGCCCGGGTGGCACGCGATTATTCCATTTTTGAACATCTATGATCTGTTTCAGATTTCTTGGAAGAGAAAAATGGGTGTTGCAACAATTGTTTTAGAGGCCTGTGGTATCGGCGCGATGCTTCTCGGTATGTTTATCCTGGCTATGAGTTACGGAAGCAGTTACATGGGTTACATGTTCGGATTGGATTACGGTCGGGATTCCATCGACAGATTTGTCTCGAATATTAATGGAAGTGCTGCTGTTTGGGTACTTATGGTCGGGGCCGCATCTATCGTTCTGCTGATTGCTGCAATCTTTTCTATCATTGCACATATTAAGCTGGGACAGGCATTTGGAAAGAGTGGTGGATTCCTGGTTGGTATGTTCTTTGTGCCTGTCGTTTTTCTGTGTATCCTTGCTTTTGGAAAGGCTCAGTATCAGGGACATTGGGAGAAAGAAGGTTTTGTTCCGGATGGACCGAACGGTATGGGACCGCAGGGGAATGTCCCGCCGGTAAATCCGACACCGATCAATCCGACACCGACAGATGCAACAGCAGAAGCACCGAGATACTGCAGCGGATGCGGAACCGTGATCACTCCGGGATCCAAGTTCTGTGCTAACTGCGGAAAACAATTTGAAAAAACGGTATGAAACAGTATCAGGTAAAAGGAATGAGTTGCGCGGCCTGTCAGGCACGCGTTGAAAAGGCTGTGAGCAGGGTGCCCGGTGTGACATCCTGCTCTGTAAGCCTATTGACCAATTCTATGGGCGTCGAGGGTGATGCCGGTCCGGAAGCTGTCATACAGGCCGTTAAAGCGGCCGGCTATACGGCATCTGTTCAGGGGACAGAGAAAGACGCTCCGGTTTCATCTTTCGTCTCTAAGTCTACGGAAACTCCGGGTGGATTCCAAAAGGAAACGATACGTCATCTGAAGCATCGATTGATCGCATCGGTGGTATTTTTACTTGCGCTTATGTATACGACCATGGGACATATGATGCTTGGACTTCCTTTGCCACCGTTTTTTGTAGGGAATTATATCGCGCTTGCCCTGACACAGTTACTTTTAGCGCTGATTGTTATGGGAATCAATCGCGAGTTTTTTGCCAACGGGTATCGGTCTTTGCTTCATCTGTCGCCGAATATGGATTCGCTGGTGGCGCTTGGTTCATCGGTTTCTTTTTTATGGAGTTTGTATGTACTCTACGCGATGTGCGGTCATCTGGCGGGCGGCGAGACGATGCAGTCCCTGGCGGATATGTATCACGATCAGTTGTATTTTGAATCCGCGGCCATGATCCCTGCATTGATCACGGTGGGTAAGCTTCTCGAGGCAATCTCAAAAGGGCGCACAACAAATGCGCTTGAAAGTCTGATGAAGTTAGCACCAAAGACGGCCGTGCTGATACGAGACGGAAAGGAAGTGCGTGTCGGAATCGAAGAGGTACAGGTTGGAGATGAGTTCATCGTAAAACCGGGTTATACCGTGCCTGTCGACGGATTTGTTTTGGAGGGGAACGGAGCGATCAATGAGTCCGCGCTGACAGGGGAATCGGCACCTGTCCCTAAAAAACCGGAGGATACGGTCAGTGCCGGAACGGTTAATATGTCCGGAGAGATCCGGTGCAGGGCAACACGTATCGGGGAAGATACGACATTGGCCGGTATCGTTAAATTGGTTTCCGAGGTGGCTGCTACCAAGGCACCGATTGCCAGGATCGCGGACAAGGTATCGGCAGTTTTTGTGCCGGCAGTGATCGGAATTGCGATCTTTGTGATGACCGGATGGCTGATAGCCGGTCAGACGGCTGCTTTTTCTGTGGCAAGGGCGATATCCGTTCTGGTTATATCCTGTCCCTGTGCTCTCGGTTTGGCTACTCCGGTGGCTATCATGGTCGGAAACGGGATCGGAGCGAAGAACGGAATCCTGTTTAAGACCAGTGAGGCTCTCGAGATGGCCGGACGTGTTCCAAACATCGTTCTTGACAAAACGGGGACGATCACTTACGGTGATCCCTCTATGACCGGAATGATTCGCGAGGACTCCAAAGGTGCGATCCGGGAACTGAAAAAGATGGGCCTGAAAGTTACCATGTTAAGTGGGGATAAACTTGAGACGGCTCGTGCAATCGCGGATGAAGTCGGTGTGGATGAGGTGATCGCTGAGGTGCTTCCTGACGGTAAGGAAGCGCATGTGCGAGCGATCCGAGAAAAACACGGCAAGGTCGCAATGGTTGGTGACGGCATCAATGATGCGCCTGCGCTTACCTTTGCGGATGTTGGTATCGCGATCGGTGACGGAACGGATGTAGCGATCGACAGCGCGGATGTCGTTTTGATGAATTCAAGTCTTGGTGATGTTGTCAAAATGATACGACTGAGCCGGCTCACGCTTCGTAACATTCACCAGAATCTATTCTGGGCATTTTTCTATAATATAGTATGTATTCCTTTGGCGGCAGGCCTCTTCGGACTGGAGATGAATCCGATGATCGGAGCGGCGGCCATGAGCCTGTCGAGCGTTACCGTTTGCTTAAACGCGTTGAGGTTGAATCTGTATGCGAAATTATCAAAAAGAGCTTGATGCCTATATTGAGGGGCTTAACAATGTGGAGCCGCGTCTGCTGCTTCATTGTTGTTGCGCCCCGTGTTCGAGTTACGTGACGGAGTATCTTCATACGTTCTTCCGGATCACGATATTTTTTTATAATCCGAACATTACGGAAGCAGAGGAGTACGAAAAGAGAAAAGCGGAGTTAAAGCGTTATCTTTCCGAGGTTTCGTATGGGCCTGAGATCGACTGGATCGATGCTGATTATGAACCGGAACGCTTTTTGGATGTGGCTAAGGGCCTTGAAGACGAACCGGAGAGAGGTCGCCGGTGTGAAAAATGCTTTCGGCTTCGCCTCGAAAAAACAGCATCGGAAGCAAAACGAGGGGCCTATGATCTCTGGTGTACCACGCTTTCCATCAGTCCGCACAAAGATGCGGATCTGTTGATGAAGATCGGTGAGGAGCTGGCAAAAGTATATCAGGTGCCGTATCTGCCATCGGATTTCAAAAAGAAAAACGGGTACAAGCGCAGCATAGAGCTCTCGGGGGAATATGATCTGTATCGGCAGGATTACTGCGGCTGCCGATTCTCGAAGCGCGCCAAACACCAAGAATAGTACGATTTTTCGTACTTTGTTCGATCCGGGCGCATTTTTTTTATCAAAAAAAAGGAAATCCCTTTTTCATGTTGTATTTATCTAATGTGAGTTCCGTTGATGTCGATCAGTTTTTACTTTCTTCTCGGCGAAGTGGCGCATGCGCCAAATACGCCTCGAAGGGCAGTAAAAACTGATCTTCGAGATGATTGGCAAGATAATTGGATTCATCTTATATGAAATGCTGAAAATTCTGATCTTGATGACGAATGGTACGATGATCGAATTTCATCGCACTTCGAAGCGTATTGAGCGCTTGCGCTCCTTCGCTGAGAAGAAGATGAAATTCGTTCAGGGAATAAAACGAGGTTATTTATGACAATAAGAGAAGAACTCGAGAAGCGCGAGCATGATATACTGTGTAAGGAGGCGTCTTTTTCCGATGCTTCGCAAGGGCGAGATCATGATGAGCCGCCTTGCGATCTGAGGCCGGTTTATCAGAGAGACCGCGATCGCATCCTTCACAGCAAGAGCTTTCGCAGGTTGAAGGGAAAGACGCAGGTGTTTTTGGGACCGAAGGGTGATCATTATCGCAATCGTCTGACGCATACGCTGGAGGTTTCGCAGAACGCGCGTACCGTTGCCAAGGCGCTTCGTCTTAACGAGGATCTTACGGAGGCGATTGCGCTAGGACATGATCTCGGGCATACGCCGTTCGGACATGCCGGAGAGAGAGAGCTGAATGCCATTGTACCGGGTGGCTTCCGCCATCAGGAGCAGAGCATCCGCGTGGTTGAAAAGCTTGAGAAAAACGGTCGGGGGCTGAATCTCACGGTTGAGGTCAGAGACGGTATTCGCAATCATTCCACGGCCGGCGAACCGGCTACCAGAGAGGGACAGGTTGTCCGGATCTGCGATAAGATTGCTTATGTCAATTCCGACATTGATGACGCGATCCGCGGTGGTGTGATCACCGATGACGATATTCCGGATAAAGCCAAGAAGATCCTCGGAGAAACACTGCGTGAGAGACTGAATACGTTGATCCATGACCTGATAAAGACCAGTGAGGAAAAAGGTATGATCATACTTTCCGATGAGGTCGGGCAGGTGTTTATGGAGCTCAGACGCTTTATGTTTGACCGTGTCTATGTGAATTCGATTGCTAAGCAGGAGGAAGGAAAGGCGCAGGCACTGATCCGTCGTCTGTTTGAGTTTTATATTCATGATACGGAACTTCTTCCGGATGAGTTCGTCCGAATGATCAGCGAGGGACGGGAAGAGAAGGAACGCGTCGTGTGTGACTTTATCGCCGGTATGACGGATAACTACGCTGTCAAAACCTATACAGAGCTGGCTATACCAAAGATGTGGTCAATCTATTAGAGAGGGGATTTTGATGTACTACGGGGACGAGATACTTGACGATATCCGTAATCGTTGTAATATAGTGGATCTGATCGGGACGTATGTGTCGTTAAAGCGATCCGGAGCCGGTTATAAAGGATTATGCCCGTTCCACAACGAGAAAACGCCATCTTTTATGGTGACACCGAGCAAAAAAATGTTTTACTGTTTCGGCTGTCACAAAGGAGGCGATGTCTTTACATTTTTACAGGATTATGAAAACATGACCTTCGTGGAAGCCGTGCAGTTTCTGGCAGAACGCGAAGGTATCACATTGCCTGAGATCGAGCATAATGCTGAGGCGAAAAAAAGAGATTCGCTGCGTGATAAACTCTTTGAGGTAAACGCGTTGGCCGGAAGGTATTATTATAAGTGCCTTCGCCATCCCAAGGGGCAGGTCGGTATGGATTATCTGAAGTCGCGTGGGATTAACGATGAGATGCTGCAGAAGTTCGCGCTCGGTTACGCGCCGCAATCCGGTGGGTTGTATCGATTTCTAAAGGAAGAGGGCTTCACCGATGATGTTTTGAAGGCGAGTGGATTTTTCGGCTACGATGAGAGACGGGGACCATACGATAAGTTTTGGAACCGTGTTATGTTTCCGATTGTTGACCGTCGCAATCACGTGATCGGCTTCGGCGGGCGCGTGATGGGAGATGGGGAACCGAAGTATCTGAACTCCCGCGAGACACCGGTTTTCGATAAAGGAAGGAATCTGTACGGGATCAATTATCTGCATGGTAAACTCGATGACGGATTGATCCTGTGTGAGGGATATATGGATGTGATCGCCATGCATCAGGCCGGGTTTACCAACGCGGTTGCAGCGCTGGGAACGGCTTTTACGGATGGCCACGCGTCGCTTATTAAACGTATGACGGATCTGGTGTATGTCTGCTTTGACAGTGATAATGCCGGTACGAAGGCGGCGATGAAGGCAATACCGATGCTGAGGAAGTACGGGATTCGTACCAAGGTAATCCGTATGGAACCGCATAAGGATCCTGACGAGTTTATCAAGAATCTCGGAAGGGATGCGTTTGAGGAGCGGATTAAAAATGCCCGCATCAGTTTCTTCTTCGAGGTTGATGTGATCGCGAAGAAGTATGATATGGACGATCCGAGTGAGAAAACAAAGTTTATGCTTGAGATCGCCGACCACATCGTGGAATTTGAGGATGAGGTTGAGCGTACAAATTATATAGAAGCTTTTGCCAGGGAGTACGGTGCGCGTGCGGATGATTTTCGAACGATGGTGATAAAACAAAGCGCCAAGCGAGTCGGTATCGACTATGACAAAAGGCAGGAGGAGCGCGTCATAAAGGGGCATGATCTGAAGGAGGACGCCATATCCGAAGGACAGGGAATACTGCTTACCTGGCTCTGTGAGCATCCGGAAAACTTTGCCCGGCTAAAGGCGTATGTGAGTCCGGAAGACTTTATTGATGAGCCGTACACACAGGTAGCAAGAGAGGTCTACGGACAGCTTGAGACCACCGGGCAGGTGGATCCTGCTGCGATACTGAACCACTTCGAGGATGTGGACACACAGGCGAAGGTCGCGGGTATTTTTCATAAAGAAATGGATGGGGAAGAAGAAAAGGAAACCCGTACCATTAGCGAGGTGGTGATGGGACTTCTGAAAGCTTCTTTGGAGTATCGGAGTGCACATGCGGCCGGCATCGAGGAGGTGCAAAAGCTTCTGGAGGACAGAAAGCGCCTTCAACAGTTAAAGATCGATCTATAATATGAATAAACGATCCTGTTTATATCATTTTTATAGCATAAAGAATGGAGGAATCCTCATGAAAAAGGAGAAAAATGTGGAAGTAACGGAAGATCAGGAAATGGAGGTCATGAAGGATATCATCAACACATTGGTTGAGATGTCGAAAAAGAGCGATAATGCGTTGTATGTCGCCGAGATCGAGAAGGTCCTGACCGACAAGGGAGTGAATTTCGACGAGGAAAAGAAGGACAAGCTCTACGAGGCGCTTGATAACGTCGGGATCACCACCATGGTTGAGGACGATGAGCCGGAGGACGATAAGATCATGTCCGATGTCGACGATGAGCCGACGGAAGAGGAACTCGAGAATATCGAGTTGGCTGTCCCTGAAGGCCTTAGCATCGAGGATCCGGTACGTATGTACTTAAAGGAGATCGGTAAGGTGCCGCTTCTGTCTCCGGAGGAGGAGAAGGAACTTGCGATGCGTATGGAACAGGGTGACGAGAGTGCCAAGAAGCGTCTTGCTGAGGCCAATCTCCGTTTGGTTGTCAGCATTGCGAAGCGTTATGTGGGACGTGGCATGCTCTTTTTGGACCTGATCCAGGAAGGTAACCTGGGACTGATCAAAGCGGTTGAAAAGTTTGATTATAAAAAAGGATACAAGTTTTCCACGTACGCGACCTGGTGGATTCGCCAGGCAATCACGCGTGCGATTGCCGATCAGGCGAGAACCATTCGTATTCCGGTTCATATGGTTGAGACGATCAATAAGTTGATCCGTGTGCAGAGACAGCTCTTGCAGGAACTCGGACGAGAGCCTTATCCGGAAGAGATTGCCGAGAAGATGAATCTTCCGGTGGAGCGAGTGCGTGAGATCCAGAAGATTTCGCAGGAGCCGGTTTCGTTGGAAACTCCGATCGGCGAGGAGGAAGATTCGCATCTGGGTGACTTTATCCAGGATGATAATGTGCCGGTACCGGCTGAGGCTGCTGCCGAGACGATGTTGAAAGAACAGCTGGACGAGGTCCTGAAGACGCTGACAGAGCGCGAGAAGAAGGTTCTGAGATTGCGCTTCGGTCTGGATGATCAGAGAGCCAGAACGCTCGAGGAGGTCGGCAAGGAGTTTGATGTAACGCGTGAGCGTATCCGACAGATCGAGGCGAAGGCATTGAGAAAACTGAGACATCCGTCCAGAAGCAGAAAGCTCAGGGACTATCTTGAGTGATTCTGTTTGGAATGTTAAGAATAAACGATTTTGAATATAGATTTAGTGAAGTGTCATGAAAATAAACTTATCAATTCGTATGAAGATGAACGCTTCTCTGGTACCGGATAAATCCAGAGTAGCGGATATCGGCTGTGATCATGGATATGTCGCGATGTGGCTTTTGAAAGAAAAACATTGTGAGCGTGTGATCGCGACGGATGTCAATGAGGGACCGCTTAAGAGAGCGAAGAAAAACATCGAAGCCATGAAGATGGCGGATGATATTGAATTACGTCTTGGCGATGGACTGCAGGTACTCGAACCGAATGAGGTGGATGCGATCCTTGTTGCAGGGATGGGCGGAATGCTGATCTGCGAGATGTTGTCTTCCTCGCCTGAGATTTTGGCCGGTGTGAACACATTGGTTTTACAACCGCAATCGGATGTTGAAGAGGTCAGAAGGCATCTTCATAAAGTCGGTTTTCGTATCGAGAAGGAATCGATCTGCATGGAGGACGGCAAATACTATATTGCGATCCGTGCTGTTCCGGGCGAGGAATCGGAGCCGTATACCGACACCGAATACCGGTTTTCGCGTCTTCTTGCTGAGGAAGGTGGAACCGTATTTCGCGGCTATATGCGTATGATGACGGATAAACTTGCTGATCTGTTAAAAACACTCGATCTTCCTGATCTGGAACTGGGGGAACGGGCTCAGGGGAGAAGAGTGGAATTGGAAAAAGAATTAAAACAATTAAGGGAACAGTTCAATTGATTCAAAAGGAGAGCTGCTTATGAAGATATGGTTGGAGGACAAAGAAATCGAGGTACCTGCCGGCACGACGCTGAAACAGTTGGCGGATGAGCACGCTTCAGAGTATCCTTCGGATGTGATCATGGCCAAGGTCGATGGTGTGGTACAGGAGTTCTATCATCTGGTAGAGGACGGTACACATATTCGCCTGTGTACGATTTCAGATAATGACGGAATGCGTGTTTATGAACGAGGCGTTACGATGCTCGTTCTGAAAGCGATCCACGAGATCCTTCCGCCGGATAAGGTAGAGAGTGTTAAGGTTGAGTTTACACTTTATACAGGACATTTTTGCCGTATACTTGGCGGGGTCGACCTGGATCAGGAACTCCTCAATCTGATTGAGGAAAAAATGAGACAGTACGTGGAGGAAGATATCGTTTTCCAGAAGCGGGTAATTCGTACCCGTGATGCGAAGGAACTCTTCGGATTCCTCAATATGGACTCCAAGGTGTCGCTTACCAAATATCGTAGAAACTCCCGTATGACCGTGTATGAACTCGGCGAGTATACGGATTATTATTTCGGAGCCATGCCATATAGCACGGGCATTCTAAAGCATTTCGGACTCCGCCTTTATATGGACGGATTTGTATTTGTTCTTCCATCTAAAAATGAACCTGAGAAGGTTCAGGAATTTAATGTCAGCAAGAAATTTTTCTATACGATGCAGTACACCAATGACTGGATCGAGATGATGGGTGTCTCCAATGTCGGCGAGCTGAATGATGTGATCGTTCGCGGTGAATTTACGGAGCTGATGAGTACGCAGGAAGCACTTCATGAGAAAAAGATCGGTGATATCGCAGAGGAGATTGTCAAGAATAAAGCTCATATCGTGACGATCGCCGGACCATCTTCATCCGGAAAGACGACATTTTCCTATCGCCTTTCCACACAGTTAAAAACCCTGGGGGTCAACCCGCATCCGATCGGGCTGGATGACTACTTTGTCAATCGTGAAGATACGCCGAAGGATGAAGACGGGAACTATGATTTCGAATGTATCGAGGCAATCGATACTGCTCAGTTCCAGGAGGACATGAAAGGTCTTCTGGCCGGCAAAGAAATCCAACTTCCGACCTATAATTTCATCACCGGGAAAAGACAGTATGACAAGCCGATCTTGCAGATCGGCGGAAACGATATTCTCGTTATCGAGGGGATTCACGGACTGAACGATAAGCTGACGCAGGGGATTCCGGAAAATGAAAAATATAAGATTTACATATCGGCTTTGACGACCTTGAACCTCGATGATCATAACCGGATACCGACTACGGACGGGCGTCTGATCCGCCGTATTATACGAGATGCCAGAACGCGAGGAAATACAGCTCAGCGTACGATCGCCATGTGGGACAGCGTACGTCGCGGAGAAGAGAAAAATATCTTCCCGTTCCAGGAAAAAGCAGATGTTATATTCAACTCGGCATTGATTTATGAACTTGCCGCCATGAAATTGTACGCCGACCCGGTGCTTTTCCAGGTACCGCAGGACAGCGAGGAATACTCGGAAGCGCAGCGCCTCCTCAAGTTCCTCGATTACTTCCTCCCGGTTGACCCACACTACGTCCCGCTGAATTCGGTTTTAAGAGAGTTCATAGGTGGTGGGATACTTCTTGGATAGAATGTAGCGCCGCGGCAGTGATTGGTTTCCCGAGGAGACTTATCAGGGGTCGACGAGGAAACCAATCACGACTGCGTCGGCGCGGATTGCATATAATGAAGCACAACCTAGAGCGATGCAGGTGATCGCGTGTGCGCCGCACACGAGGAAAGTCCGGGCTACACAGGGCAGGATGCCGGATAACGTCCGGTGGAGGTGACTCCCAGGCTAGTGCAACAGAAATTATACTGCCGGTTCCCGGTGAACCGGTGAGGGTGAAATGGCGAGGTAAGAGCTCACCGCCTTATCGGTGACGATAAGGGCAGATGTAAACCCCATCCGTAGCAAGACCAAGCAGGAGACGATACGGCGGCCCGTCGTGTCTCCGGGTAGGTTGCTCGAGACCGTCGGTAACGACGGCCCTAGATAGATGATCATCCACGACAGAACCCGGCTTATCGCATCGCTCTATTTTTATAAAGGAGACTTTAGTTACATGCAGGACTTGTCAGAACGTTATGAATTGGCTTGCGGACGAATCCGTGAGGTTATAGAGGAGTTTCGGGAAAAAGATGGACCATTCTGTCAATTTATGTTGAAACAGGGATGCCTTCTCGAACAGATCATAGCAATCTGTCGAAATCCCAAGACGATGGCCAATGAAACAACCAACGCCGCCTTGTACGCGGATATCGTCGGCGCTGCCTACGAAAACTCCTACACCAATCCGACGTATTGTAACAAGGCGTTTTCGGATTTCGGAAAGGAAACGGCCGGTTATCTTAATTGGATTGCTACCCATATACGTGACGCGATCACGGCCGCTTACGAGAAAGATATCTGGACGATATTAACCCGCGCGGAGCTTTACTTGGAATTAAATACCTATCTGACAGAAGATATGGACGCCGATGAGTTGGCGACAGCGCTGAAAGAGATGATCTATTATTTCGTCCATGATTATGATGATGTGAAAGTTGATAAACAGATCCGTGAACTTGTTGTGCCGGATAAGGATGCGCTAATCTATCGCCTGGTTATGGAAACCGATCATACGAATCCATCCTATTTGTATGAATACGGTGAATATATTTCGAAAAATGAAATCGATGTCGCGGCATTTTTATCGAACCTTTCAGAGGATGAAATCCGGGCGATGGCTGCCACATATACGGAAGGGTATCGCAAGGGCTTTGAGGTAGCAGGTATCGATCTGACGCAGAAAGAATCCGTCGAGATCCGCTATCCGATTGGCTTTGAGGCTATGGTCAAACAGGCGGTTCTTCAGTTTTCTGAGATGGGACTTAAGCCGACATTTCGCAGGCGGACGAATACGCAGGCAATCGGAGTTGTCTCTACACCGCCGAACCGACAGTATCTGCATGATCACCGCTTTGACGATGCGTTGTATTTAAATCAGGCGATTGTATCAGAGCGACTGAAGCATGCTAAAAAGTCGTTTGAGACCTATAAATCAGAGGCGCTAACCTATGCGGGACCTGCCGTGATCGAGACGTTCGGAGAGGATCTGTTTCAGCCGGAGAGCAAGGCGGATGCACCGAAATACACATCGGAACAGGAGAAGATCAGCCTGAGTTATCGCAGGGATTACGCTCTGTTACAAGATGAATACATTCCCGGTGACAAGAGAAGTTTTACGATCATCGCGTATCCGATCCCTGAGATCGGTGAGCAGTTTGCGGATATTTTTAAGGAAACCGTCCGTATTAATACGCTGGATACCGAGACCTATCAGCGGATCCATCAGGCGTTCATCGATGCGCTGGATGAAGGCGATCGTGTGCATGTGTGGGGCGCTGACGGAAACCGAACGGATATCACGGTGCGATTGCATGAACTTGCTGATCCGACGCATCAGACCAACTTTGAAAACTGTCTGGCGGATGTTAATATTCCTGTTGGAGAGGTGTTTACGTCACCGTTACTTACCGGGACGAACGGGACGCTTCATGTATCGAAGGTGTATCTGAACGGTTTGGGATATGAGGATCTGGAACTGACCTTTGAGGACGGGAAGATCGCAGACTATCGGTGTGGGAATTACAAGGATCCCGAAGATGGGAGAGCCTATATCAAGGAAAATGTCCTGCACAATCACGAGACTCTTCCGATCGGAGAATTTGCGATCGGTACCAATACGACAGCTTATGTGATGGGACGTCAGTTTGGGATTGAGGCGAGACTTCCGATCCTGATTGCCGAGAAGACCGGTCCGCATTTTGCGGTAGGTGACAC
>JAEEGM010000089.1 GCA_016280325.1 Eubacterium sp.
CTTGCTCCGGGCGGCTCGTTCATCTGACCGAATACCATCGTAGTCTTGTCAATAACTCCGGACTCGATCATCTCGTAGTAAAGGTCGTTACCCTCACGGGTACGCTCTCCTACTCCGGTGAACACTGAATATCCACCGTGCGCCGTAGCTATGTTTGTGATCAGCTCCTGGCTCCGCACCGTCTTTCCAACTCCGGCACCTCCGAAAAGTCCGATCTTACCACCTTTCTGATACGGGCAAAGAAGGTCGATGACCTTGATACCCGTCTCAAGGATTTCAGCCTCTGTTGACTGATCCTCAAAGGTCGGCGCCTCGCGGTGGATAGGATTGTACTCCTTAACCTCCGGAGCCGGCTTCTCATCGATTGGCTCACCGAGGACGTTAAAGATTCGTCCCAGTGTCTCCTCGCCAACCGGTACTGATATCGGTCCGCCGGTAGCCTCTGCTTCCATACCACGAACAAGTCCGTCGGTCGGACCCATCGCGATACAGCGTACCGTATCATCACCCAGATGCTGTGCAACCTCTACTACGAGAGTATCACCATCCTGCTTTTTGATCTTGATGGCCTCGTAGATATCGGGCAGCTCGCCATTTTTGAATTTGATATCAAGAACGGCAGAGATGATCTGCGTAATGGTACCGATATTCTTCTTATTCTCTTCCATTAGTTACCTCCTATTCGATGGCCGCTGCCCCTGCTACGATCTCAGTAAGTTCCGGAGTGATCGCCGCCTGACGGGCGCGGTTATACTGAAGTCCGAGTGTGTCTATCATCTCTTCCGCGTTCGATGTAGCATTATCCATCGCCTGCATACGTGCACCGTTCTCACTGGCGGTAGCTTCAACGAGCGCACCGAATATAAGCGAGTTCATGTACATCGGTATGATATAGGACAGAGTTTCCTCCTCCTCAGGCTCATAGTTCATGAGCGCCACAGCACCCTTCTGCTCATCTGCTGACTTTTTGGAATCCTCATCCTTTGATGACAGATCACCCATGTCAGATTCATTTTCGAGATCCTCCTCCGTAAATGGAAGAATCTTCATGAGCCTCGGCGTCTGTGTCATGGTATTTTTAAATACTGTATACGCGAGATAGACTTCATCGATCTTGCCGCTCTCGAGATCGCCTGTTACGGTCTTTCCGATAGATACGGCATCTCCGAAAAGAGGTTTGTTCATCACTTCGTTGAAGTCATCGCTCATCTCATAACCGAGACGACGCAGTGACTCCTGGCCCTTTCTTCCGACCGGATAGATAACAACATTTTCCTTGTCAAAACCGGCACTGTTTACCAGTTTTACGATATTTGAGTTGTATCCTCCTGCCAGACCTCTGTTTGACGTGATGACAATGATACCCGTCTTTTTCGGCCCTTCTTTTTCACTTCCGGCGAGGTAAGGGTTTGAAATATTGCCTGATTTGGCAAGCATGCCCGAGACCGTTTCGTACATTTTTTCAAAGTACGGCTTGGATTCTTCGGCACGCCCCTTGGCCTTTTGAAGCTTTACGGTCGAGACCAGCTTCATCGCCTTGGTGATCTGCGACGTCGAGGTTATGGACTCACGACGCCGCTTTATGTCTCTCATTGAAGCCATATGCTTCCTCCTTAACTAAGGAACGTTTTTTTGAATTCTTCTATAGCAGCGACAAGCTTCTTCTCAGTATCCTCGCTGATCACCTTCTCATCGCGGATCGCAGCAGGGATATCAGGATGCTTTGAGTCAAGGTGATCAAAAAGTCCCTTCTCGAACTCGAGCACATCCTCTACAGGGATATCGATCAGGTACTGCTTGGTAGCAGCGTAAATGATGATAACCTGATACCAAACCGGAAGCGGATTGTACTGATCCTGCTTCAGGATCTCACGGATACGCTCACCCTGATCAAGCTGTCTCTTGGTGTCGGCATCAAGGTCTGAACCGAACTGAGAGAACGCTGCGAGCTCTCTGTACTGAGCAAGCTCGATACGGATAGGTCCTGCGATAGACTTCATAGCCTTGATCTGCGCGGAACCACCAACTCGGGATACCGAAAGTCCCGGGTTTACGGCCGGTCTGAATCCGGAATTGAACATCTCTGTCTCCAGATAGATCTGACCATCCGTGATGGAGATAACGTTTGTCGGAATATATGCCGACACGTCTCCGGCCTGAGTCTCAATGATAGGAAGCGCCGTAAGCGAACCACCGCCCAGCTTATCCGAAAGCTTCGCTGCTCTCTCAAGAAGTCTTGAGTGCAGATAGAAGACATCTCCCGGATATGCCTCACGTCCCGGCGGACGCTTCAGAAGCAGTGACAGTGTACGATAAGCCGTTGCGTGCTTACTAAGGTCATCATATATGATGAGTACGTCCTTGCCTGCCTCCATCCATTCTTCACCCATCGCACATCCTGAATAAGGTGCGATGTACTGCAAAGGCGCAAGCTCTGACGCAGTCGCCGCAACGACTGTCGTGTAATCCATAGCGCCGTATTCTTCCAATGTTTTAACCAGATTGGCAACGGTAGAAGCTTTCTGTCCGATAGCCACGTAGATACAGAGCACGTCCTGATCCTTCTGGTTGATGATCGTGTCGATCGCGATAGCCGTCTTTCCCGTCTGACGGTCACCGATGATGAGCTCTCGCTGTCCGCGTCCGATCGGCACCATCGAATCGATAGCCTTTATACCGGTCTGAAGCGGGGTATCCACGGACTTACGTGAGATAACACCGTGTGCCACACGCTCGATAGGACGAAGCTTGTCGGTATTGATCGGTCCCTTGCCGTCAATCGGCTGACCGAGTGCGTTTACGACACGTCCCTGCATCGCATCACCTACAGGCACTGTCATGATACGACCCGTGGTCTTTACGACATCACCCTCAGCGATACCGGATGCGTTACCGAGAAGCACCGCTCCGACGTTGTCCTCCTCGAGGTTCAGCACCATGCCGTATACCTCGCCCGGGAACTCCAAAAGCTCTCCCTGCATCGCCTTTTCCAATCCATGGATACGGGCGATACCATCTGCAACCTGAATGACGGTTCCGACGTTCGCAACTTCGAACTCCGTGCTGTATTTTTTGATCTCTTCTTTGATCACTGAACTGATCTCTTCAGGTTTTAAATTCATATCGTCTATACACCTTCTTTCTAAAACTCAGCGTAAATGTGACAAGCTCTTTACTGCAACCTTACGCTTGCGAGCTGTCGTCCCATCGCATCCAGCTTTGATCTGATACTGTTATCCAGTACCTGATCTCCGATACGGATGACCATGCCGCCGAGCAAGGATTTGTCTAACTTATAATTCATCTCAAGCGATGCAAAATCAGTCACTTCGAGCACACGCGCCTCGACCTTCTTTTTCTCGTCAGAGGAAAGCTCCACCGGAGTACAAACCTCTACGACACCGATCTTCTGTCTCTCCTTGGCTCTCTCATCGAAGTACTCAAGTACCTTCTCGAGATCACCGATACGATTTTTCCTGACCATAACATCGATCAGTCCCATCACATCATTGGAAAGCTTTCCGCCGAAGATCTCTTTCAAAAGCTCCTGCTTTTTTTCCATCGACATATCAGGATGTCTGAGTGTCGGCAAAAATGCAGGGTTGTCATCAAGCGCTTTCTCTATGACACGAACCTCATCCCAAACCGATTCCAGTTTGTTCTCCTCAATGGCAAGTTCAAATAATGCATCACCGTACACCTTTGATACTAGCTTTGCCATGTCGCATCACCCATTTCCTTCAGTGTTTCATCCAC